>JAZUMX010000885.1:0-1895 GCA_045603865.1 Thermoguttaceae bacterium | reverse complement strand
CCGGCGGACCAGTACGCCTTGTCCGCGTTCTCGCGTCGCAGGCAGCCAACTCGTACGTTTCCGAGCAGCTTCTGAAATATTCGGACGTTTCGAAAGTTACAGACGCTCTGGCAATCGCGCCATACTTCGGGAATTGCGTTACAAATGAACACGCAGACGAATTCATCCGCGGCGGCGTCTCCGGCGCTTTGGATCAGCTTGAAAAGCAGGCGCTTCCAGAGGCGATCGAGTGGATGAAAAAGCAGAAAGAACTGGCAGACCAGTACGGCATCGACCTCGTCTGCTACGAAGCCGGTCAGCATCTGGTCGGGATTTGGGGCGCGAACGACCGCGACGAGCTCAACGCTATCTGTCTCGAAGCCAACGCCTCCGAACGGATGGGGAAACTGTACGACGCGTACTTCAAGGCGTGGGAAGACGTCGGCGGCGGCTTGATGTGCCATTTCTCCTCGACCGGGATGTGGAGCAAATGGGGTTCCTGGGGTCTGTTCCGCTGGGCGGACGAAAAGACCGAGGATTCCCCGAAATACCGCGCATTCGAGAAAGCGCTGAAACGATGGTCGAAGAAATAAGACGTAAAATTTTCTCTCAAAAATCCCTTTCCGACCGTTGACTTTAAATTTCGATTCGGTTAAAATACAGAGTATACACAAATAGTATTCAAATTTTTATTTACTTTCCCGAAAGGAGTAGTTATGAAAAAACTCTGTATTTTTGCCGCGATTGCGGCGTTCTGTCTGACGGCGCAGGCCGTCATCGCGGAACAGACGAACGACTATTCTGTCACGCCTGTTCCTTTTACGTCCGTTAACGTCAACGATGTTTTCTGGCAGCCGCGTCTGAAAACCGCCTGCGACGTTACCGTTCCAGACTGTTTCAAGAAATGCGAAGATACGCGTATTCCCAACTTCGCCCGCGCCGCCGGCATGGAACCCGGTCCGTTCAGAGGCATTTACTTTGACGATTCCGACCTCTATAAAATCATCGAGGGCGCAGCGTACGTCCTGGCTCTGGAGAAAAATGAAGAGCTGGACAAATACGTCGATTCTGTAATCGAGAAAATCGCCGGCGCCCAGGAGGACGACGGGTATCTGTATACTTCCAGAACGATTTTCCAGAAGTATCCGCAGTACAAGCCGACCTATACTCCGCCGGGAGGACGCGAACGATGGTCTAATACAGGCGGGCACGAACTCTACTGCGCCGGGCACATGTATGAAGCCGCCGTCGCGCATTATATCGCCACCGGGAAGCGGAATTTCCTGGACGTCGCGATTAAAAACGCCGACCTGATTTGCGACACGTTCGGCGTCGGCAAAAAGCAGAACTGGCCGCCGGGACATCAGGAAATCGAAATCGGTCTGGTTAAGCTGTATCGTCTTACCGGCGATAAAAAGTACTTGGATCAGGCAAAGTATTTCCTCGACATCCGCGGACGTTCCGAAGGTCGTACGTTCCCGATTTACGGCGCGTACAATCAGGATCATCAGCCCGTTGTTGAGCAGACCGAAGCTATCGGGCACGCGGTTCGCGCGGCGTACATGTATTCCGGAATGGCAGACGTTGCCGCCATGACCGGCGACGAGTCCTACGTCAAGGCGATTAACGCCATCTGGAAGAACGTTGTCGGATCCAAGCTGTATGTAACAGGCGGAATCGGGTCAACGCGTCACGGAGAAGCGTTTGAAGGCAGCTATATCATGCCTAACGATACCGCGTACTGCGAAACGTGCGCCAACATCGCCAACGTGTACTGGAATCACCGCATGTTCCTCTGGACGGGCGAAAGCAAATACATCGACGTTCTGGAACGCTCGCTGTACAACAGCGTTCTGTCCGGAATCAATCTGGACGGCGACCATTACTTCTATCCCAACAAGTCGGAGGCCAAGCGG
>JAZUMX010000884.1:0-1885 GCA_045603865.1 Thermoguttaceae bacterium | reverse complement strand
CAGTGCGCCAATAATATTAAACAAATTGGAGTGGCTCTGCTGAACTTCGAAAACCAGAATTAAGCCCTGCCCATGGCGACGCCGTTTACCAATACGTCGCCGTATAATCGTTTGGGGTTGACGTGGGTTGGGGCGATTCTTCCCTTTATGGAACAAATGGCGCTGTACGATTTGTATGACGAAAAGGAATATCTCAATTCGACAAAGAACGAAGCGTTTGTTCAGACGGTTATACCGTCGATGATCTGTCCGAGCGATTCGGAAACGGAGAATCCGATTGTGATCAATCGCTATAACGCCACGTCGACCAACCCGACAAAGAGTTTCGGACTTTGGTATTCCGCTTCCATCGGACCGACTCACATGGACTCCGCGCCGTTCTGTCCGCTTCCCAACCCGTCGTACTGCAATCGGGGAAACAACTTCGGCTCCAGGAATCCGGACGACAACTCGGTCGGCGCGTTTGGCAGATACCCGCGCGGCAGAAAGCTGAGCGAGTTTACCGACGGGCTGTCGAATACGCTTATGGTTGGCGAAACTATTCCCGCCCACTGCAATTATTCCTGCGCTCACTGCATCAACTTCCCTCTGACCGGGACGAGCATTCCCATCAATACGTTTGAACGGCTTTCGCAGAGTTCCAACAACGCGTATTATCGCACCTGCGGAATTAAAAGCTGTCACGTTTCCGGCGTCAACGTTATTATGGGCGACGGCTCCGTTCATTTTCTGGACGAGGCAATTGACTACGAAACGTATAACTATCTCGGAACGGTCAACGGCGGTGAAATCCTTGCTGAGGACTGGGAATAAAACGCAGCGTCAACTTCCAAAACGACATCAACGCAGAAATCATGAAATACCAGAGCTTAATTCTGATTGCTTTACTGACCTTTGCCGCCGTTGTTTCAGGCTGTTCAGACGGCAAGCCGAAAAGAACGCCCGTTTCCGGCCGCGTTATTTTTGACGGGCTGGAGCAGCCGGCGGAAGGCGTTATTTACTTCGCGCCGGTTTCGGGAGAGTTGAAGCGTCCGGGCTTTGCCAAGTTTGATTCCTCCGGACATTACAGCGTTACATCGTTCGGCCGAGAAAAACAGGACGGCTTGCTGCCGGGAACGTACAAGGTTTATGTAGAAGCGTTCAAGTCCATTCCCACGCCGGAAAATCCCAATCCGCCGTCGTACGTCCCGACGACGTATCAATCGGCGGACAAGACGCCTTTAGAGCTTGTCGTTCCGCCTGGCGGCAAAAAGATTACTCAGGATTTTAAGATTACAAAGTAGGAAGAATGAGCTGCTAGCTTTTAGCTTCTAGCTATTAGCTTGGGCGTTCGCTGTTCAAAGCTGAAAGTTTTAAAGCCTGAACCTAATATGAAAAGCTAGCAGCTAGAAGCTGAATCTGTCTGAAAACTACGGATTCGCAATTACTATCTCTGCCCGTAGTATGCATTGGGACCGTGTTTTCTGTTGTAATGCTTTTGCAATACCCACGGTTCCAGATCGGGCGCGTCGGGATTGAGCGCCAGCGTATCGCGCGCCATGACGGCAACCGCTTCCAACGCGACAGCGTTTTTGACGGCGTCATGACCGTCCGCTCCCCATGTAAACGGACCGTGACCAGCCGCCAAAACGGCGGGAATCTCAACGGGATTGAGCTTGCCCTGTTTGAATCGCTCGATAATAACTCTGCCGGTATTGACCTCGTAACCGGCGTTGATTTCTTCTTCCGTTAACGGTCGCGTAAGCGGAACAGAGCCGTAGAAATGGTCAGCGTGCGTCGTTCCGAAACAGGGAATTGACCGCCGCGCCTGCGCCCAGGCAACAGCGCAGGAACTGTGCGTGTGAACGATTCCCCGTAACAGTTTGACGTTATTTTCCTGAGCGTA
>JAZUMX010000883.1:0-2461 GCA_045603865.1 Thermoguttaceae bacterium | reverse complement strand
TAATAGCCGTGGGTTTTAACCCACGGAACAAAGAACACGCAAAATAGAATATCGTCAAATAACCTTTTCCTTTCGTCCTCCGAAGGAGAGCGGGAGGAAAAGGAACTGCAACGATTAGGCGAACCGGGTTGCAAGACGCCCGGAAAAATCTCACGCGGAGACGCGGAGGTGCGGAGGATGTTCGCAAAGTTTTAAACAAAAAAGCGGGAGTTTCCTCCCGCTTTTAAGCGTAACTACGCTCACTGCGTTTGCTCCGTTACCGCTTTTCAATTTAATAATCTACGTAAATCTGTTTAATCCGTCTGATAAATCTTACTTATTAATCACCGGCGGCGGTGTAACTTCAATCAGGCGTTTGATGATGTCGTCCGTCGTCATGCCTTCCGCCTGTGCCTGGAAGTTGGCGCTGATGCGGTGCCGCAGGGCGGGAACGGCTATCTTGCGAATGTCGTCGATGGCAACCGAGAAACGTCCTTCCATGGCGGCGATGGCTTTCCCGCCCTGAATGAGGAACTGTCCGGCGCGGGGACCAGCTCCCCAGTCGACCAGTTCCTGAACGAACTTGGGCGCGTCTGACGATTTCGGGCGAGTCGCTCTGACCAGCGCTGCGGCGTATTTGACGATGTACTGGCTGACGGCAACCGAATTGACCAGCTTCTGGAAAACGAGAATCGTCTTCCCGTTGAGGATGTGACCGATTTCGACTTTTTCGCTTCGCGTCGTGGCGGCGAGAATGCGTTCTTCCTCTTCCAGAGACGGATAATTGATTTTGATATTGAACATGAATCGGTCAAGCTGTGCTTCCGGCAGCGGGTACGTTCCTTCCTGTTCAATGGGGTTTTGCGTGGCAATCGTAAAGAACGGGGCGGGCAGCTCGTACGTTGTCTGACCGACTGTTACTTCCCGTTCCTGCATCGCCTGAAGCAAAGCCGCCTGGGTTTTGGGCGGGGTTCGGTTGATTTCGTCCGCCAACAGGATGTTGGTAAACACGGGCCCTTCGACAAAGCGGAAGTTGCGGCGCCCGTTTTCGTCTTCGTCGAGAACGTTTGTCCCGGTAATGTCCGTCGGCATGAGGTCAGGCGTGAACTGGATTCGCTTGAATTTGACGTCCAGAATCTTCGCCAGCGTCGAAACCATGAGCGTTTTCGCCAGACCCGGCACGCCTTCGAGAAGACAGTGTCCGCGAGTAAAAATCGCCGCGAAAAGCTGCTCAATGACTTCGTTTTGACCAATAATCACTTTTTGCAATTCGTCCTGCATGCGCTTTCGCTGAACGGCGAAATCCTGCAGCAGTTCGACTAACGTTTTCGGTTTTCCAGTTGACATGATTGGGAATAGTTTGGGGTGAGGAATCAGGATTTGGCGCGGTCTTCTTTGGCGCTGTCTTCCATAACGCTTTGGATTTCCTGTTTGCTGCTGAAGTAATACACAACGCCGAACGTCGAGACCAGCAGCACGAGAATTCTATACGTCAAAGCGACTACCAGCCCGGAACCGACGAGCATCTTCTCTCCCGTCGCCAGCGGAATGGCGGAATAGAAGATGTCCAGAACCACTTCAAACGGTCCGACGCTCAGCGGAATCGCTCCGGTTGACAAGCCCAGCGGCGTAATAACCAAATGCGTTTCCAGCGGGAGGGAATTGGCGCCAAAAAGCGACGCGGAAATCAGGAAAATGCACGCGGCGAAAAAGAAATGAACAACCAAGCCCATAAGCGTTACAACGACGAGCGTTTTGATGTGTTTCTGGAACAGACGAATGGACTCGACCGTTCGTTTCAGTCCCGGACCGACGTAAGGAATTCTCCCCAGCGCTTCGGTGGATTTGCCGTTGGTATAGTCCGGCCCGAGAATGATGATAATCAGAGCCGTCCACGCAACGGCGATAATATACGTCGCGTAACAGATTTTCTGAATGACGGAGTTGTCGATCTTGTCGATTCCGGAAAAGAAAATCGCGACTGCCGCCAGCAGGAACAGCGCGTACAATCCAAACAGACGGTCTGTAAAGACAGTAGCCAGGGCGTCTGGAATGCGCGATTGCGGCTTCTCAATGCCGGTGGAGTTCTTGTCGATAGTTTCCTGTTCTTTGGCAAGAATCCACGCCTTGAGCAGGTCGCCGCCGACGATTCCGCCCACAGGCAGGAGATTGAAAAGATATCCGATAAACCCGATGCGAACGGAGTCCAGCCAATGAACTTGAAATCCAACTGCCCGGTTGAGCAGGTGCCATCGAACAAACGTAATAACGGACGCCGCCAGACAGCAGAAAAAAGCCAAAAGCAAATACGTCCAGTTCTTTTCCGTTTCCATCAGAACGTTAAACACGTTCTTTCCGTTGGCGTCTGTCGTGTTAATCGCCATGTAAAACAGGAACGCCAAAATGCCGACCGACGCTAAAATCTTAACCGCGTTGATTAAAAAATTCTTCATAAAAACGATTGAAGTCGGAGGCCAAGCGG
>JAZUMX010000882.1:0-5893 GCA_045603865.1 Thermoguttaceae bacterium | reverse complement strand
TTTTTAAACAATTGAACGTATTGACACGATTTGTCTTTATAGAAAGAACGAACTTTGCTGGCGTAAAATCGCGTCAGACGCTTCCACTGATCTTCTCCCAGCAAACCGCAGCGTTTATCATGCCGCGGCGATTCGATAATGACTTCGTGCCGACCGCAAGCCGCCTGACGCATCCAATTGTAAGGATAAGAATTCGCTCCGGCGGAAAGCTGAAATTCCAATTCGTTCCACGGTTTGGAAGAGGCAACTGCCGGGTATCGGTTTGGAACGCATCGCAGCGCCCAGTGAGTCGTTCCCGGATAATAAACCACGTCTGTTGGAGCAGGCGTTTGTTCTTCATTGCCTTTGCAAAACGGGCAAACCTGTAACGTTTGATCGCTTCCAGGCGAATTGAACGGTCTGTTTGCTCGTTCTCCAGCAACGATTACGCCTTTATGAGAAAACGAATTGATGCGAAATTCTGGCATGGGAGTAACGAGTTGCGAGTTGCGAGAAGATTAGGGAGTAGGGAGTGGGAGTGGGGAGTAGGGAGTGGTTTTTAAATTCGCCGCAGGCGAATAACTATTCCCTATTCCCTATTTCCTATACCCTAATTACGCCGGAGGCGAATCTCTATTCCCTATTCCCTCCTCTACTGCCTACTGCCTTTATTTCTTGAACTCCAGCGTTCCGATCATTTGCATATCGGTTTCGCCAACGGCTTCGGCGTTAGCGCCGTCGAGTGTAAACATGAATACCAGCTGTTGAGAAGCCTTGGCGCCCTTGAGCATGTAGTATCCCCATTGAGTGTTGTCTGCTGAATCGGTAGCAACGACCTGGAAAACGTTTACGTTGGATGGCGACACTTCTTCGTTCGCGGCGATAATTGAACGCGTCTTTTCGCCGTCTTCCTTAACGGCATCTTCGACTTCTTTCTTAAACTCTGCCAGCGTCATGTTTTTCATGGCTTCCGGATTGTTCGTCTTGTTGATGACGCACTGAGCGATATATTCTCCTTGATGCATGAATCGGAAAATGACCTGGTTGGGTTCGTTTTTGGAAATGCACCATCTTCGATCATGGAACATGGTCCACGCGCCGTCTAAAGAGGTGTAATGGATAAGCAGCAGTTCGTCTGCAGGTTCTGTCCACTGTTCAGCCGCCAGTTTAGCGTCTTCAGCAGGCGAAGCCGGAACAATCGTCATTTGAACTTGCGTCTCAATCGCCAGATCTGGCGTAATGGGACCAGACTGTCGTTCTTCGTTCGTTACCATTCCCGCCCAAATAATGCGGTTGATTTTCAGACTGTAATAATACTTCAATTTGAAGTTAATAGTCGTTGTTACGCCGTCAATTTCGCCAGCTGCTCTTCCCTGAACGTCGATAATAGCAGTTGTTCCCTTAACGTCCGTCAAAACCTGTTCAACCTGCGCCTGAGTCAACAGGTCCAATTGAAGCAGCGCACCAAGCGAATCCTCAGTAATAGACCAGGTGTCTCCAATAGCAACCGGTTCCGTTGGCAACAGGGTTTCCAGCGTCAGACTGGGAGCCATAACCTCCAAGGCGTCCAGTTCGTCCTGATTCATGCAGTATTTTTTGTGGAAGAAAATCACATCCGCTCCCTCAACGTCAACATTGAGCAGCATCTTTTCTTCCGGCAGAGCAATGGTATCGTCTTCTCCGTTGACCGTTCTCTGAACGTTTACGGATTGATAGTTTCTGATTGCCTGAATGCTGAACGAGTTGTCTTCCTCGGCGCATTGAATGGTTTTTTCATTGTATTGAAGCTTGGTCTGCGCTTTAACCGGGTATACGTCCATTTCAACAGTACTTCCGCTTGCCGTTTTGACGGTTGTTTTTTCAGGCTTTGCCGCTCCCGGGGGAAGTTTATCGCTGTTTTCTGCAGACGGAACCATCAGCTTGCCTTGAATGATTTGCTGATAGTTAACTTTATCCATTGATCCAGCCTTTCGACCGGATTTGAGAACGTACTTCTGACCAGAACTCTGGGCTTGAGCTGGCGCCGCCTGCTGACCGGAAGCGGTCTGCTGAGCAAACGCTGAAACGCAAGAAAACAATAACGCCAATCCAAGCGTTACAGCACAATAAGTTTGAGTAATTTTCATGTTTTGAGTTTTTAATATTGTAAGGGTTAAAATGTCTTTCAAACCAATCCGTACGGTCTGAACAAACTATTTCGACAGTACTGATATTATCGGATATTCTAAAATGATGGATTAGAGAAAATACGAACTTTTTGGCAAATCCGATAACAGAGCGCGGAAGCGGTAAGTTGCGAACAAAAAGAGTAAATTCTATATTATTTCCCACAACGACGTTTCGCTTTACTTTCGACAGCGCCAGTTTTAAGTAATGTCTTGCAACCTTTATATTTTTTGCAGTTTATTTATCTTACCGTCTTCCCTTTCTTCCTATAATACTATTGTGTTGCTTATTATCTGTTTTTCTTAAAAATGAACTATGAGATGAGTAAAATTCCAGAAGAAAGAATTCAGCTGTTAAACCTTTGTCCTGAAAACCCTAAAGGGAAGTATATATTATACTGGATGGACGCTTCTGTTCGTCAGAAAAACAATTCAGCGTTGGAATACGCGATTGAGCTGGGAATGGAGCATAAAAAAGGCGTTATTGTTTTATATTGTCTCCATACAAAAGGACGGCTCAGTTCTCGTCGTCGGGCGCGATTTGCATTGGAATCCCTGCGAGAACTGGAAAAGTCGCTTGCGGCGCGGGGAATTCAGTTGGCTGTCGTTTACGGAACGGCTCAGGAATTGGTTCCTTGCTTTTGCGTTTCAGCATGCGCTTTAGTAATGGACTGCGCTTATTTGAGAGAAGGCAGAATTGTTCGCAACGAAATCGCTCGAAACGTTTCGTGCGCCTGCGTTCAGGTTGAAGACAACGTTGTTGTTCCTGTTGAGACCGTCAGCAGTCACGCAGATTATTCCGCCAAGTCGTTTCGTCCTAAACTGGCGGCGAATCTGAACCGTTTTTTAACTCTGCCGGACAGAAACGTTCCTCCTGTTTCGACGCTTAACGTCAACCTGATGAAACTGGATTTGTCGGATTTCGATCAGATTGAAAACCAGCTGACGTTTCCATACGACGTCGCCCCTGCAGTCGATTTTCCCGGCGGAGAAACCATGGCGGACAAACGATGGCGCAGATTTCTTAAATACGGTCTGGCGCGATACGACCAGCGTCGAAACCCAGCGGCGGGAGTAACGTCTGCTCTTGGACCGTATTTGTCTTTTGGATGTATTTCTCCCGTTGAGATATTGATCCATTTACGCGAAATACTCAAAGACGATTATCTGATAAGCTGTACAGACGAACAGCGGGAACTTCTTCCGTCAAATATCGCGGCGTTTGAAGACGAAATTCTGACGCGTCGGGAATTGGCAGTCAATTTTGTATGGTTTACGCCTCAATACGATACGTTTGAAGGCTTGCCGCGCTGGGCGCAAAAGACGCTCGAACTGCGTTCCGCAGACGATCGGGAATATATATTCTCATTCAGCGAAATGAAAAACGGCAAGACGTGTGACTGCTATTGGAACCTGACTCAGTTCGAACTGGTCAAGAATGGCTGGCTGCCGCCGCATACGAGAATGTACTGGGGGAAACAGCCTCTGTTATGGACTCGAGAACCGGCAGAGGCGTTTAGATACGCGCTGCGCTTGAACAACATTTACCAGCTGGACGGATGCTCTCCCGGCGGCTTTGCAGGCGTGAGTTGGTGCTACGGACTGCACGACTTCCCATTTCACGCCCGACCAGTTTGGGGATATATTCGCCCCATGACTCGACACCCCAAACTGCCGATGGAGGATCCTGATTGTTTGTCAATCAACCAGCTTGACTGATTGCGAACAGAAAAAGCATTGTCTGTTTAAGACTAATCTTCCGACGGAATCCTGTATACGGCGCTGCAGCCTTGCGTTTCCTCCAGACGAATCTCCAGCCAATTTAGCTTCGCCTTGGCAGAAAGACGTTTCCAAAGGCGCGTCGCAATCGTTTGAGCGATCAGTTCCGCCGTTGTGTTGACAACGTCCAGAATAGCGCAATGGTCAGCGGGAATCGACCAAAACAGCGGCGTTCCGTCCGGCTGAGTATACGAAATCTCGATTTGGGAACCGTTTTTTTCAATGGCGAAATCGCTGCTGTTTCCTGGAAGAAGAAGGCATTCGCGCCACGGCTGCAGGATTTTCGCCAGCGCCTGGTTGACAGCTATAAAGTCGACCGCGTACCCTGCCGCATTGAGCGGGGCGTCAATAACCGCCTCGACGCGAAAATTGTGTCCGTGAAGCGGTTCGCAGAACCCGTTTTCAAAAACGATAAAATGACTTGCGGAAAAATATCCGCCGGAACAAGCGACTCTCATAATTTTAAAAAGCGAAGGAACTGTCGTTGGGTGTATTCGTTGCTGTTAATCTATTTTAATAATTTGTTCTATTTTAACAAAATATAGCGTCTTTTCCAGAAATCTCTCTGGTATACGTCTTGATTTTTTGATATAATTGGATATAATCAAATGTAAAAGTAATGTAAAACTTTTGTAAAGGAGCTGTGAAAAACAGCCGAAATATATTAAATAAATTTTTACTCAATACCGCAGCGCCGATTTGTCGGCGACCTGGGGAATTGGGAACAGTAATAAGTTTATAGTGGTTAGCGCTTAGTACGCAAGCGCTCATCTAACTAACCACTTACCACTTACTACTCCCTACTCCCTATTCCCTATTGTACAACAAAAATTATGGAAATCAATAACGATTCGATAAAAAATATGGATTTATTGCCAGAGTCTCAAAAGCCGGGACTGTGGAGCGTCAGTTTCTTTTCGATGCTTCTGACTCAGTTTTTGGGGGCGTTCAACGACAACATGTTTCGTTTTTTGATGATCCCCATCGGCGTCTTTTCGTTGCAGAATTATCTTCTTAAATTAAAAGAACTTCCGTCTTGGGCGGCGTATGTCGGGATTACCAGTTCAGACCCTCAGGCTCTGCAGGAACTGGCTCAAAAGGCGATTCTGTTTGTTGGGGCGGAACTGTTTTTGATACCCTTTGTTTTGATGGTTGGTCCCGCCGGTTTTTTGAGCGACCGATTCCGCAAAGATCAGGTTATGGTCGGAACGAAGATCGCTGAAATCGCGATTATGGGTTTTGGAGTTCTGGCTCTCCTCTCAGGAAACGTTATTTTTCTGCTTGTCGTTCTGTTTTTTATGGGAACGCAATCAACGTTGTTCAGCCCGGCAAAATACGGGAGCATTCCAGAAATGGTGCATCCGGAACAGATTCCAACCGCGAACGGGCTTGTCTCCATGACGACCATGGCAGCGTGTATTTTCGGAACCGTTTGCGGTGGAATTCTGTTTGAATTGACGTCCGTCATCGATAAATCGGGAACGATTCCGACTTGCGCCCAACCGGGGCAAAGCCGCGTCTGGATTTCCGCCTGCGCGCTGCTGGGTACAGCTGTTTTAGGACTGCTTGCAAGCTTGTTTATTAAACCGCTCAAAAAGGGAAATCCGGAAGTCAAATACCCGTACAATCCGTTCTCCGGCGTCGCTTCCGACATGAAATTTTTGTATTCCTGGCGAGCGATTTGGGCGGTAACGTTTGCAAGCGCGTTCTATTGGGGAATTGCCGCGCTGCTTCAGCTTAACATAGACAAATACATCTTCCCGGAATTTGCTTCAATGGACAATCGCTTTGCTGCGAACCTTTGCATGGGCTTGATGACAATCGGGATTGCCGTTGGCGCCGTTCTGGCTGGCGTGATTTCCCGAGGCAAGATTTCCATGAAGCTGCCAACGTTTGCCATCTTGGGAATGGCGGCTTGCTGTATCGCGTTATGCTATTCTCCCGGCGCGAACGCCAACGGCTATTATTTC
>JAZUMX010000881.1:0-1979 GCA_045603865.1 Thermoguttaceae bacterium | reverse complement strand
CAAAAGCCCTTCCTGATTTTACGGGAACAGACGAAAACGAAGTCTGCATTACGCTTCACGGAATCGTCCTCAACGAAAAATTGCTTTGTCTGATTAACAAAGTTAATTCAGAAACTTTGAATCATTTCTCGACTCAGGACTTTTTAGCGCTCAGCCTCCTGTCGCAAAATGAAAAAATCCCTTCGACTTTTAGGTCCAGCATTGAATCTTTATTAGATATTGGTTTAATAGAATTTAATAACCAGGGACAATATATGCTTTCTCGGAAATACTATGCCGCCTCCGGTCGAGCTGGAGCTTACACCCGCCGACAGGGATTGGAACGAGAAACAAATAAAGCCCTTTTATTAAAACATATTAAACTCCAAAACGAGACTGGAGCGAGTTTCAACGAGTTTTTACAAGTCTTACCAGCTTTAACAATAGGGCAAATCAAAAGATTGTTAAAAGAGATAAAACAAGAAGGATTAGCTCATTCAGTTGGAAGGGGTAAGTATGCTAAATGGTTTTTAAAAACCAAATGATCTAATAAAAGATCCCAATATTCGACAAAAGATCTAATGAAAGATCCCAATACCGGAAAAATGATCCAATAAAAGATCCCAATACTGGCTAATGATCCAATAATCATCTAAGTATAATAGAAATAATGAGATATATTAAAATATTCATCCAATATTGGGCAAAAGATCTAATAAAAAATCCAAATACGAGGAAAAAGATCCAATAAAAAGATCCCAATAATGAGCAATAGTTCTAATTAAAAGATCTCAATAACGAAGAATTATCCAAATAAATTATCCAAATAGGGGCTTATTTGAACCCCAAGGGATCTAATAAACCCCAAAAGGTCTTAATAAGGGTCTTAATACTGGATCTAATAGAACCTGAAGGGCATTAATAAAAGGTCTTAATAGAACCCAAAAGGTCTTATTAAAGGGCATTAATACTCAAAGCCCTGTTCATGATAACAGCGTTTCTTACAATTCTATACTGGCGAGAAGTTTATCCAGACGCTTCTCGCTGACGGGGACGCTTGTACCGAGTTTTTGGGCGAAGAGGGAGACGCGGAGTTCTTCAATCATCCAGCGGAACTGGACGAGGTCGGAGGTTTCCTGACCGGCGAATCGGAGCGACTCGCGTTTTTTGCAGTAGACGTTCCAGTATTTCTGAACCGTTTCGGTCGCCGCCATGTCCCGAGACATCGCCCCGGCGCTGAGGCTCTCAAAACGCATGACAATCGCCTTGAGGAATCGCGGGTAATACTGCAGCTGTTTAACCGGAACTGTAACGAGAAAACCCGGTTCAAACAGAGCGTTTAACTGCGTCAGCGCGTCCTGTTTGGCGTACTCAAATCGCGACTGGGCGGGGACGGAATCAATCTTCAGAAGCGCGGCGTGGTACGATTCCCACAGCGAAGGCAAAATCGCGGCGGCGTCCTGAACGGCGTACCCGATATTGTCACGCGTCTGCTTGACCAGGGCGTTAAACTGCTCTTTATTGCGCGGGAGCGTTTTGAACGTGAGTTTGTCTCCCAGCGCCAGACGCGTCATAAAGTCTGCGATTGCCGCTTCCAAGGTTTGATTCTTCGTCCATGTAGCGGCGTAAAGGCGCATCTTTTCGATTCCCGGCAGATGACGCGCCTGAATGTTCAAATCGCGTCGGCAGGCAATCTGAACCAGACGAACGACGCCCTGAAACGTTTGCTCTCGGGCGGATTCGAGGGATTGCGCCAGCCGGATTTGGACGCTGTCGCCGGCGTCGATTAAAGCGGGAAAGGCATAGATCGTTGCAGAGCCGGAACGGACTGTTACATTTTCCGGCAGATCGCCAAACGTCCAGCCCGTCAGCCCGTCCTGCGTCCAGGCGGCGTCGGAATAGGATTCCAGCTGCTGTCCGGTCTTGTCGCCCAGTTCGGCAATCAGAGCGTCCAGGTCGCGATTTTGAGCGACTACCGCGCCGTTGGCGTCAACCGCCTG
>JAZUMX010000880.1:0-4055 GCA_045603865.1 Thermoguttaceae bacterium | reverse complement strand
AAGCCCGGATCGCGGCAGTCCCCTGCCGCATTGCAGGTATGACGGACTATCTCTTTCGCAGAACAACCCCTCCGACCCGCTGGTTCGCGGACGTGTCGTCCGCCGAAACCTCTTTGCCTCGCTGAACGACTGTGACGCAGCCGAAAACTTTTCTGGATCGCGGACGTAAGTCCGCCAAACTTAAAATCCCCTCACTGATTCTTATAGTTATTTCTCAGCTTTTCCTCTTCACGCTGCAGCATTTCTTTAATTTCGTCATCGGACATGTTATTCCCTTTAGCATATTGCAAGGCTTTTTCATACCAGGGAATGTAATTGCCGTCGTCGTCAATTTCAATATTGCGACCGGAAATGCAAGAATAGAAAACAACCTTGCCTTTTAAGCTGCCGTATTTCTTAATAAAATGATTTGGAAGCTCAACTTCGTATAACGATTCCGATTTTGACAATAATTGAACGCTTTCCAGAGAGATGTCCGCATCTAATAATTGTAACGCTTTAAGATGGAGCTTGCCAAGTTTCACAATCATCTGATCGTCAACTAAACTATAAAAACGATCTGTTTTCGGATCATAATATTCTCCATTAACTTTTAAAATCTGTAATTGTGAAATTTCAGATAGAATATCGCCGAATTTCTTCTGAAATTCTTTAAAATCCGTCAGATTTTCACAGGGACAGTCTGAAAAAACATCAAGCTTTGTAACCGCCATTTTTTTAATTATTTGAAGTTCTTCCAGCGAAGGATCAAACAACGTTAAATCGTGTATGGATTTATTTGGAACAAGCTTTTCAAGTCCCTGTTTAGATATCCAGACTATGACAATCAGATGCAATTCTTTTGCTGATGAAATATTGACTATCCAATCCAGCGATTTATATTTTTCTGGTATTTTGGATTTATCGCATTCAGGAAGAGGAGGCGCCTCAAATGAAACGTCATCTTCAAGATCATTTAAATCGTCGCCTTCAGTATCATTTGGATCGCAATCTTCCATACTTTCCATAAGTCTTTGGAGTGAACTGCGATAATGATTATCGTCAAGGTCTCTAACAAGATCGTCTTTGTTCCAGTATTCAACGAAAAAATTTTTCAGATGTGGAAGTTTTTCCAGATCCAAAACAGCGTCCTGATCGATTTCAGAAAAATCAAGAAACAGAGATCGGAGGTTCTTAAATTTATAGAGATTGTCCAGTATGCGGCTGCTGATTTTTATTGTTTCGATATAAACATAGTCTACATAATCATCTTCATGCCTTATATAGAAACTAAAGTCGTTACATTCAGAGTTCAATTCTTTAATTGCTTCTTTTTCGATTGACGATAATTCCGTAAATTGTTCGTCATTCTCCAAGTCTAAATCGGCGCCGGCGCATATTGCGGTTGACAAAAGAACTAACAGCACGAAAAAGGAATAAAAGTATGTTTTCATGATTTTTCTCGGATCGGGTGGCGAATTGTTGCTGAAGGGGGAAACGTTTTTACCAGGGAATTCCATCTTGATACCATTCCGATTGTTCAGAGCTATACGAACATAAAGGATAATAATCAAGAGTAACTCTAAGCGTAAAATCGCTGCCGTTAATTTTATATTCCCATTCATAGGGCGGAACGTACGGTTTTGGAATACTGGATAAATATTTGGGCTGTAACAAGTCTAAACTGTCTGGAAGAGCGCCGTTGTCGTTTTTATACTGTTCTATAGCAATAATAATTCTGTTCCCTTCATCGATTGATTTATTCACTTTCGCGCGCGTCCATGAATAATAATCAATAAATGGCGCCATCAGAATGTATAGATAATACAAAGCGATTCCTAAAAGTATGGCAAGGATTGTAAATATTGTATTTTTATTCATGATTATTCGATATTCTCTCTGTAATTTGTATATTTTAAATTATAACGATAATTTATGAGATTGCAAGAGAGGACATCATTTTTTTCAGAAATAATTTGTTTTTTGCGGACAGGATGTCCGCGGATATGGAGTGCGACGGCTTGCCGTCGCTTTCATTACCAGCGCCGCTGCGAACGACGATAAAAGTTAATTCGCGCCGATAACGTGCGAAGAATAATTCAAATCTGTAAAAGACAGACAAAGGAAATAAAAAAGGTTCTTGCGATATTGGCGCGAAAGACGTTTGTGGATGTTCTCAACTCTTTTTATGGAAAAGCGACGGCAAGCCGTCGCACTCCAAAATTTTGGCTTCGTCACAGAATTTCAGCGGGGCGTTGGACAAGGCGGCGTCAAGCCGCCGCACTCCCCGCCGCAAGCGTGACACTTGCGTTTGTTACGAATTGCTACTTCTTCAGGTACAGCTGCGCGAGTTTGCCGTCCAGTTTGACTTCGACCGGGTCAACGCCGTCCAGCGGCGCGGACGTCAGTTCCGTACTGAGCGTTTCCGCCTTGATGTAGTCGGCGAACCGGATCAAAGCGGCTGTCAGGTCGGCGGCGTCGGAAACGAGCGAGACCTGAATGCGGTCGGTGTACTCGCAGCCGGATTCTTTTCGCAGGTTCTGAATCGCATGGACGATTTCTCGCGCCAAACCTTCCGCCAGCAATGCCTCGTCCAGTTCAGTCGACAGGACGACGACGCAATAGTCGCCTTGAGCTGCCGTCCAGCCCTCTTTGGCTGACAGACGAATAATCAGCTCGTCCTCCGCCAAATCGACAGTCGTTCCGTTGAGTTCGACTGTTACTTTGCCGTTGGCTTTCATCTGTTCAAGCAGCTCTTTGGCGTTGGCGGTTTTAAGCCAATTGCGAAGCGCGCCGATGTTTTTGCCGAGTTTCGGTCCGAGCTTTTTCAAGTCCGGCAGAATATTGTATTCGATATACTCTGCCGCGTCGGTTGTATAGGCAACCTGTTTGACGTTGAGTTCGTCCGCGACAAGCGTTTCGTGACTGACAAGCCATTCGACGTTGGAATCGTCTGTCAGAACGACTTCCACTTTTTTCAGAGGCTGACGAACCTTGAGCTTCGCAGAACTGCGGGCGGCGCGTCCGAGAGAAACAATTTCCCGCACCAGACCCATGCGGAAGGACAGCGTTTCGTCGATGAGGGATTCGTCTGCGACGGGGTAGTCGCACAGATGAACCGATTCCGGCGCGGACGCGTTTTGGCTGGCGACGAGCGCCTGATAAATCTTTTCGGAAATGAACGGGACGAACGGCGCGATAACCTTAACCAGCGTCGTCAAGCACTCGTAGAGCGTGGAGTACGCGTCGATCTTGTCGGCGTCCTGTTTGTCGGACGCCCAGAATCGGTCGCGGCTGGAACGGACGTACCAGTTGCTCAACGCGTCTACAAATGCGGAAATGCAGGCGCTGGCGCCGAAACTGTCGTAGGCGTCCATCTTTTCTGTAACAGTTTTAATCGTCTTATTGAGTTCGGACAGAATCCAGCGATCCAGTTCCGCGCGCTGCGCGACAGGTCGAGGCGCCGCCTTTTTCGGGTCGAAGCCGTCGATGTTGGCGTAGATGGTAAAGAACCCGTAGACGTTCCACAGACGCAGCAGGAATTCCGGCACGGAATCGCGAATCGCCTGGGTTGAGTAAATAACGGAGTTCCACGGCGCCTGAGTGGCGTAGAAATACCAGCGCAAGGCGTCCGCGCCGAGCGTATCGAAAATCTGCTGCGGCGACGGGTAGTTGCGCTTGGATTTCGACATCTTTCCGACTTTCTTTTCTGCCTTCACGCCTGCCTCTTTAGCGGCGTCGGCGGTGAGGAAGACTTTTCCGTCCGGCGATTCCCACCATTCCGAAAGCATCAAGCCCAAAACGATGCAGTTTTTGAACGGGTGCGGATACGGCAGGTCTTTCGCCAGCGCGTTTTCTCGTTCCGTGCCGGTTTTCCCGAACATCATTGTGCTGATCGCCAGCTGAGAGTAGAACCAGCCGCGGGTTTGGTCGATGGCTTCGGAAATGAAGTCGGCGGGGAAATGCTCTTTGAGGTCTGCGTCTGACCCCGGTTTGTTGGGCCAGCCCCATTGAGCGAACGGCATCGAGCCGGAATCGTACCAGCAGTCGATAACTTCTGGAACGCGCTTCATTCT
>JAZUMX010000879.1:0-1682 GCA_045603865.1 Thermoguttaceae bacterium | reverse complement strand
ACCCAGCACAGCCAGCGGCGCGGTCGTACCTACCCTGTTCGCGTGGATAAACTCAATGCTGGAGGTAACAGTAATTCGTTTTTCGCTCTCAAAGACATAAGGCGGTTTCGTATAGCTCCGCGCCTTTTCCCACATCTTTTTTCTGACGGGCTTCAGCACAGCTTCATCCGCATAGGCGATTATGGTCTTACGGTTCTGGCTGACTTCGCCATAATCCAAATTTACGATAGCTTCCCTTGGACGCAAGAATGCCGCTGCCGAGTTATTTATATTTAGAATTTGTTGGGATTCGGAAATGGAGTTTTTCAGAGCAATACGAATCGGCACCTGCGCGAAGAGGCTGTCGCGTTGGTTTGCCAAGTCGGATCGTAGCCATGTCGTTCTGTGAGCCAACGAGTTGTAGCTAAGTGTTGTCTTCCTAAGACCGCTTGGCCTCCGACTTTGAATCAGACAATCCCAACTCTCTGGCAAACGCATTGCTCAGAATTCAGGGGCAAGAAGCCGCTGCGGATCAAACTCTCTGGAAAGAGTATCTGGTGCATGTACAAAAACATCTCTATTCCAAAGCAATCGACATGCGCAAACTTGGCAAGCAGATTGCGTGGCTTAAAGCGTATATGCCGGACGAAGAAAGCCTTTTGCCCCGTATGCGATTGCTCTGGCTGACCACTCAGCTGGCGCAAGCCAACCATCTGGGACAGATTGACATGATTGCCATGTATCAAAAAGAGTTTGAAGAACTCTGTACGCGGATTTATCCGGAAGACGCGCCGTTGACGTGCTGGACGGCGCTGCATATTGCTGTGGCTTATATGAACGATTTCAATTTCAAAACAGCGTATAACGTTGTAAAAGATTGGATTGGAGTTGACGAAGCCGTTCCGGGAAGATTGTATTTTGGACAGGTTTTGTCAACGGTTGGTCAGTTGAACGCTTTTATCGGAAAGCTGGATGCGGCTGTAGAGGCGTTCAATTTGGCTATCGATAAATTTGAAATGCTAACCGATCCTGATGAAATAACAGGGAACGTCAATCAGACGTATTCCTACAAGGTGGTTGCCATGATGGACTCTGATACTGTCCCAGAAAACATGACAGCGGAAATGGAAAAGTATCTTGGCAGAACGCTTGCAGAAGCGGCAGATCAGTTTGCCGTTTCTGACGATCCCGGAGAAAAGTACATGCACCACGTCTTCCTCCGTTATCTTGTTCACGTTAATACGCCGGAACTGAAGCCGATTATTGAGAAGTATCTGTCACATAAAGACGAGTGGAAAACCGGATATGGACATCCATGGGAAATGATAGCGTTCTATCGCGGTCTGCTTCAAACCGATTCCGCCAGAATCGCTTGTCTTGAACAAGCGTACAATCAGGTTGCTCAAACCAACGACGGAACGTTGAAGGTAATTGCTTGCGTCATTCTTGGCGGTTTGTATTATTACGATTCCAGCCGCAAAGAAGAACTGACCGCCTTGACGCAGAAGGTTATTGACACGATGCCGTATCTGGGCGAAGCGCGCGTTGCTGCGTTAAAGAATCAGCTGGAAACGCCTGTTGAACCGCTGACGATTGCCAAAGCCGTTTTGCCGTTTAATTTCAGATAGTTTTGACGTCTTTCGTTCTCTCCGAACCCCGCCGCTGCTGCAACGGCGAAGGGTTCGGAGGGAACGGATTCTGTT
>JAZUMX010000878.1:0-7961 GCA_045603865.1 Thermoguttaceae bacterium | reverse complement strand
TCCTGGGGCGCTCGCACTCACGTCGAGTTCACCAACACCGCGACCGAGTACAGCTTCAGCTTCGTCCTCGCGCTGGAAAACGTGTTCGTGAACAAGTAGTAGCGTATCTCTTATAGACATTTCTCCCCTTACTAACGTTTTTAGGAAAGGGGAGTCTGAGGGGAAGAACCTTTTTTTCAAAAAAGGTTTTCCCCTCATATTATTTTCCTTGAAAAAACTTCCCTAAAAGGGAGTCAGCTTGCTGGCGACCGAAAGTTTTTTCAAGGAGGAAAAAGAAATACAAATATAAAAATAAAAAGTAAAACCGCGGTCCTCTGCTGACGTCCCTTGCCTGATGGCAGTTCTTTCTAGCCGGTTTTCCGCGATTTTACTCCCCTGGGGGCAAAGGAGGACGGTAACGTAAGTGTTACGTTAGGAGAGAGGAGTTGACGCAAGCGATTCTGTCAACTCCTCGCTTCTCATTTCTGACTCCTTACAGTCCTTTCCTCACTTCTTGCTCTCGGATTCTTTTTTAGTCGATTCTTCATCGCATTCCTTTTTCTCGCCGTTGGACTCTTTCTTCTGTTCGTCACATTCTTTTTTCTCTTTGGCTTCAGAAGGGCATTCTTCCTTGACGGTTTTGGACTCTTTCATTTCCTTGCTCTGTTTGACGTCCGGTTCCTTGACGGATTCCTTGGACATCTCCTCTTCGGTTTTCTGTCCCTTGACGGCGTCCGATTCGGAATGATCAGCAGCCGGGCGGACGTGGTCGCCCTGTTCATGCTGAACCGCTTCCTGTTTATCTTCCGAACCCCAAATGCGTCCCATCAATCCGCCGTCGGCGTACGCCAGACCAGCGCCCAAAACCGCAACTGCAGCAACGCTGAGAATCAATTTGACAAGTTTCATTTATAATCGCTCCTTGTAAGTTAGTATTTGAACTCAAGCGGCGTTCTGCCCGGACTTCACTGAGAACTGTTTCATTCCCGCCTGCGCTCATTGAATACCCAATCATATACCATGAGTCAACCCCCGATGGCGGGGGAGCCAATCTGCGCTGCCGCGCGTTTGCCAATACCCGCTCCCGTTGGTCGGCGGCGAGGCACCGCTCCCAATCCGCGCTGCCGCGCGTTTGCCAAAATCCGCTCCCGTTGGTCGCTTGCTCTTTCCTTTCTATTTTTAAGCCGCAAAGAACGCAAAGATCGCAAAGAAATTTTTAAAACTTCGCGAACATTCTCCGCTCCTCCGCGCCCCCGCGTGAGTTTTTCCGGGAGCTTACGCAACCCGGCACGCGAGCGAGAGCTTCGCCAAAGAATTTTTAACCACAAAGAACACAAAGAACACAAAGTAATCTTTAAAACTCCGCATCTCCGCGGCTCCCCGTGAGATTTTTCCGGGAGCTTACGCATCCCGGCTCGCCAGTCGCTCACTTCTAACTTTCCCTCTCACCCCTGTTGACATCAAAGTTTAAATCCGGTAAAATAAACAGTAAACAGTGGCAAGTTTAAAGCGCTCAGCAGCAAGGACGCAAAACGTCTGGCTAATTCCCTTCAACTTAGCGCTTACCACTTACCACTAAACACTTGCTTAATCCCCTCAATTTATCAGGAGAATTCATTGCCATGAAACGACGTCTGTTTATTCAAACTGCCGCGGCGGGAGTCGCAGCCGCGTCTGCAACGGTTGCCAGAGCGGAAAG
Source organism: Thermoguttaceae bacterium (assembly GCA_045603865.1). Classification (GTDB taxonomy): domain Bacteria; phylum Planctomycetota; class Planctomycetia; order Pirellulales; family Thermoguttaceae; genus RUG11551. Next base: position 6,283 of record JAZUMX010000878.1, on the reverse strand, counting down.
CGCCGAAGCGGACCTCAGCCCCGTTGGGCTTGTCAACTTAACGCCGCAGATTAAAACGTCGCGCGTTGGGTTCGGAACAGGCGTTCGCGCCGGTATGCGAAACAGCAACATGCATCGCATGGGTAACGGCATTGGCGTCGAGAACATGCGGTACGCCTACGACTGCGGAATCCGGTTTTTCGACATGGCGGACTCGTACGGCACGCATCAGTTCGTTGCGGAAGCCCTCAAAGGCAAACCCCGCGACAGCTATACGTTAAGTACAAAAATCTGGTGCTATCCCGGCGGCGGCATACCCGAAAAAGAACGGCTCCCGGCAGACCAGCTTATCGAACGCTTTTTGAAGGAACTCAATACGGACTACATCGACCTGATCAATATTCACTGTCTCATGTCGCCGGACTGGGTGGAACGATTCGAATACCAGTTCGAACCGCTGGAGAAGCTTAAGAAGAAAGGACTCATTCGCGCTCACGGCGTTTCCTGTCACGCTCGATCTGCGGCGGAAATTGCGGCGAAACACCCCTGGGTCGATTCCATGCATCTGCGTCTGAACTCGGAACGGGAAAAAATGGACGGCGACTGGGATCAAAACGTTGCCATTGCCAAAACCGCCAAAGAAAACGGCAAAGGCATTATTATCATGAAAGTTCTCGGAGAGGGATCCATTAACACGCCGGAGGGGCGCAAGCGATCCACAATCGCCGTTACCCGAATGCCGTACAAAGACGTGATGATCGTCGGCTTTGAAGCCAAACAGCACATCGACGAATTCCTCGAAAACGTCGCAGAAGGTCTGGCGGCGAAACAGTAAGAGATTGAATTTGGTTTATTTTTAAACACGAAAAACACGAAATATGCGAAAAAGACGAAAGATTTATTATTTTAATTGTTTTAAATTTTCGTCATTTTCGTGTTTATCGTTCTTCTCGGGTATTTCGTGTTAAAAACACTTTGGGATGGGCAAAACGTCTGTTTTTTAGCTTACAGGTACGCACTTTTCGGATGAACCATTTTATTATAAAACGTAAAGCGCTCTTGTCGTTATGCGTCATTCTTGTTTTGGGACTGGCGGCGGTTATTGTCTTTCGTCAATATTGCGCCTTAAACGACAGTCCTGTAACGATTCAATTAAAATCGGATTCGTCGGGCAATCTGGTAAAGATATTTATCAATAATAAAGAATATAACGATATAGCCCTCGGATTTCAGCAGATGCAGTCGCTGCATAAAAAGCTGTACGATAAAATAAACTCCGAGAATCCTCATTGGGAGCCATATCGATTTCGAAAGCTGCCGTGGGGGAAGCCAAACGTTGTAGTTTTAATGGATCCTCAACTGAAATACAAACATCTTTGGACTGTAATTGCGTGTTTTACGGAATATGTTCAGCCCAATGAATTCGTTGAAATCCCTTTTGACAAATCCAGGATTATTATAAAGAGTGAAGACGGCAATTTTATTAACAGACTGGATGAGCAGTTATATCATTTGCAAATACATTCGCCTGTGTACATTTTCAAACTGGGTTTGATTTCAGACGAACGTGAAACAGATTCAATAATCTTGCCTGCCCGAACCGACCCTCATTTTGTAGATACTGAAGACAAGCGCATCATTGCAAACGGCGATACATGCGATTTGCTGGCGTCTCCAGGTCTTTACATATTCATTACTTCTGATAATAAGGTAAGACATATATTCAGCAACAGTCCTGAATCGCCAGACGAGTTATGGAAACGGCTCAAAAAGCCATTATACAACGAGAGATTTGATTTTCACATCATTTGTCATGACGCGAAGGTTAATTGCGAAACCTTCATGTCTGTTTTTACAGCGGCAAAGAAGGCGGACTTTTTCGACTACATAAATATACTTGTTCTCGATTATCCTACCGAAAAAACGTTCGGTCTGGACGAGGCTCGGCGATTCGAATAATTGATTTGACAGATGTATAATTTCTATTTACACGACAAAAACACAGAACAAAACTTCAGCGACTATGCGGGAACGATTTCACTTGAGGAAACAAAATCTCTGGATGTTGTTTGGAAGCAAGTGGAATCGGAAACGGGATATAATCTCCCGACCGCCGTTTTAAACAATCCGGTTGTTCCGTTGGAAATTATTCGCGCGATGTATGATTCCTGTATGTCAATGCATATAAAGAGCAATCCGGAATTGTTTGTTGATCATAAAGCAAAAAAGCCCTATATGATTATGTATGAAAATATTCTGTCGATTCTGGATAAGGCGATAAAGAGCGATTCCGATTTATGGGTTGAGTTGGATTGAATCGACAAAAACAATCCCGAAAGATACTTAATCTTTATCATAACGTCCTGTATTGTTTTCTATTGTTACTTAAATAGAATAAACTCAAACCAAACGCCTTTAGCTGTGATTATGAACCATTCGGAGCATTGGAATTATCAGTTTCAACCTCCTCTTTATTATCTTGCTCAGAGTCCATTGAGGAATCTTGCGAAAAGACTACTTTACCGCCAAAATTATAATAATTATAAATAACATACACTATCATTCTATTTCCATCAGGCTTGACTTTTTTAGCAATTAAGGCAATGCTCTCCTTAGAATTAAATCTGAACTTTGTCCCGATGAAATGATCTTCTATGAAATACTCTTCTCCTGATAAACAGGGATATGCTTTGCTTAAGTATTTATAACATTTGCTATCCATTTTTAAATCATGATAATCACGTGATGTAATTGTTTTTAAAAAGGAATCTTGTTCGCTTGGCGAATAGACAGTTGCGTCTATTTTATCAATGTTTATATTTAATACATCAATAATGCAATCAACTTTATTCGATAAGGTTTCCCAATTATACGTATTTTTAGGAAACATTATAAATAAATCGCTTTCGTCTATATAAAAATATCCTTGAATGTCCATGTCGCCTGCAGCATGCCTATATAAATATTCCCCCCATGAAAATGATTTTGGAATAGACGTGTGAAAACAGTCTTCGAGATCTGATTTACTTATAGAATTATATTCTGGAAACGCAAGACTTAATAAAATTAATCCTACTCCTGCGAAAAATATAACAAAAGGCAATAACAAAACGACAAGACAAATTATTAATATTTTTTTCATTTGCACATTCCCCGATTTTATTAAAGTGTAAAAATTAAAAATGTGAAATGCGTTCCTTTTGTAATATAAACATTCGCACGCTGCGAACTGTTAGCTCTATGATTTTATTATAGCGACTATTTCGATAGAATGCAAGACAAAATGGCATTTATTTCAGAAAATATAAAAAATTTAGGAAAACCCCAGCGCCAATGATATGCCGACGGGGTTGATTATCAATGAAGGGAGATAAATGAATGTCCGAATAATTCACGCTCTAGTTCGCAAAGTTCGCGTGAGGATTTCTTTTGCGGGCGACACGCCCGCGAACCGGGCTGAACAGAGATTTTCCGTTACAATAGCAAAGGCGCCCAGGGACGGGCGCCATCCAAGGAAGGTTTTCGGCTTCGTAATTTCGGTATGCAGCGTTCTTTTCGCGTATTTCGTGTTAAAATACTTTGGGTGTGCAAAACGCCTGCTTTTTAGCTTACAGATACGGACTTGCCGGAAGAACCTTAGTTTATTCAGATGGACTTTTTTGCTTATTTTTGACGTGTTCATTGAGTAATTGATACAGCTTTAAAAAACGATTTTCCTTAGCTGCTTTAATTGGATCAGCGCCCCCCTTAGTTTTAATTGTTGGATCAGCGCCTGCTTCGAGTAATACTTTAGCAATCTCAATTGAACGCGGCAAGCAAGCTACCATCATAAGAGGAGTCTCCATTTTTATATCTTGCGCATTTACATCAGCGCCAGCTTCTATAAGAATTTTGACTATATCAATATTCCCATACTCTATTGCGTCATGCAAAGGCGTTCTCTGATTCTCTGGAGAACGAGCATTAGGATCGGCGTTACGTTTAAGGAGATCTTCAACGGCTTTCGTATCGTGACGTTGAATTGCAAGGCGAAGTTGAGTGTCAAGACCTGCATTATAGCCACGGTTTTCCAACTGTTTTGTAATATTGTTATTAGCATTAACAGATAAACGTGCAATCCGATCCACATCTGCCTGAGAAGGTTTCGCTCCCAATTTTATTAATAAATCAAGCATTTCCTGATTTCTGGCAAATTGGATTGCTGAATTCAAATCAGCGCCTCGCTTTGCCAATAATTTAACCGATTCAGGTACATCTTCCCAAGTAGCCCTTTGAATTAATGTTTGTCCAGAAGTTGGGGGCGGATTTATAGGCGCTCCGGCGTTAAAAAATATCTCTAAAAGCTCTGGATTCTTAACAGCGTAATCGATAGGCTGCATGCCTTTAACGTCCAATCCAACTAATGAGTTAACGCCAGCGCTTGAATTTCTCAAAGCAGGCGATGCGCCAGCGTCCAAAAGGAGTTTACAGGCTTCAACGTGATTATTCATAGCAGCCAGATGTAACGCTGATCGTTCGTCTTTATGCGACGCCGGGATATCCAGGATTACACCCGATTCAATTAATTGTTTAATGGTTGCAACGTCCCCACGCTCAGCAGCATCGCGCAATTTTTCAATCTTTTTCATCATTTCATCACGCTGAGACGGAGTAAGTTCTGCCAAGTAACTAACAGGCAGTCCTTTACCCTTGTCTACAGCAGACGATTCGTCATTAGCGGATGATTTCTCGACAGCAGTCGAAAAAGAATGCGTGAATTCCAACACACTAAAAACGACAACAATCGTAACACTAATTGCAATAGCAATGTAAAATAAAGCGGACTTTTTCATTTTACTGTACATACTCCGGTTTTACGAAAGTGTAAAACTCAACAAATGTGAAACGCATTCTTTTTGTAATATTACACATTCGCACGCTGCGAACTGTTAGCTCTATAATCTTATTATAGCGACTATTTCGATAGAATGCAAGAGAAAATGACATTTTTTTCAGAAAATATAAAAGTTTTAAGAAAATCCCAGCGTCAATGATATGCCGCCAGGGTTGATTATCAATGAAGGGCGATAAACGAGCGCCCGAAAAACTCACGCTCTAGTTCACGTTCCTAACAACCGCGTAGCGGTTCTAGCGGAAGCGTAACTTCGTTCGCTTCGCTCTCTCCGTTTCCGCCTTCCATTTCTTTGCGCTCTTTGCGTTCTTTGCGGCTAAAAATCTTTGGCGGCTGAGACAGCCGCGATCCTAAGAATCCGCAATACTTTATCCGCAAGACGAACGTTTATCGTTCTCCTCTTTTTGCGCCTCGTTTTTCCAGCCATTTAACCAATTTCATATTCCCGCTGCAATCGGCGTCGTCCAAGACCGTCCAGCCATCCTTTCTTTTTGCGTTGACGTCGGCGCCATGTTCAACCAGCATTTTAACGAATTTCAGATTACCACAGTAAGCGGCATAAAACAAGGGCGTCGCGCCATCTTCGTTCTTTTGGTTGACGTCCAGACCATGTTCAATGAGCCATTGAACTATTTCCACATTTTCAAGCCAGACAGCGAGCTCCAGGATTGTCTCACCCTTATTATCTTTTGCGTTAATGTCAGCGCCATGTTCAACCAGCCATTTGACCAGTTCCAAACTTTCACTTGAAACAGCTTCGTGCAAGACTGTCCAGCCGGCATTGTCTTTTTGGTTGACGTTCTGTCCTTGTTCAACCAGCCATTGAACCTGTTTCAGATTTCCACTACTGGCGGCAAGATGCAAGACCGATTGTTCGCGGTTGTTTTTTTCGGTGATATCCAGTCCTTGTTTAACAAGCCACTGAATCAACTCCACATTATCACGATTACTAAAAGCAGCTTTGTGCAAGACTGTCCAGTCGGATTCGTCTTTTTCTTTGACGTCCAGTCCTTGTTCAACTAACCATTTCACAAGTTCCAGATTTCCGCTAAAGGCGGCTGAATGCAAAACTGTATTGTTACTATCAGTTTTTTCTTTGACGTCCAGTCCTTGTTCAACCAACCATTTCACAAGTTCCAGATTTCCGCTATCGGCGGCTAAATGCAAGACTGTATTTGAGTGACGGCCTTTTGCGTTAATGTCAGCTCCATGTTCAATGAGCCATTTAACCAGTTCCAAATTCCCGCTTCCAGCAGCTAAATGCAAGATTGACATATTGTAAACATTGTCTTTTTCCTTGACATTCGCGCCATGTTCAATAAGCCATTTAACCATTTCCAGATTCCCATTACCGCCGGCATTCATCAAGACGGTTTCGCCATATTGGTTTCCTTCTTTTACGTCCGCGCCATG
>JAZUMX010000877.1:0-4724 GCA_045603865.1 Thermoguttaceae bacterium | reverse complement strand
CTCCCCCCCGTTGACGAAGTTCAAAGATTGGGGATAATTCTAATAATCTATAAATGATGGATGATTATCGATAATTAACCATACTTAATACGCCATGGAAGATTTGAACAAGAACGGTAAAGACCAGTGGTCGTCAAAAATTGGGGTTATTCTGGCTGTTGCCGGGTCGGCAGTCGGACTGGGCAACTTTTTGCGCTTTCCGGGTCTGGCGGCTCAGTACGGCGGCGGAACTTTTTTGATTCCGTATTTCACTGCGTTTTTGTTACTGGGGCTGCCTTTGGCGTGGATGGAATGGTCGCTGGGTCGCTACGGCGGACGTCATGGATACAACAGCGTTCCCGGCATTTACCATACAGCATGGCGGCACCCCGTCGCTCCGTATTTGGGCGTGCTGGGCGTTGTCATGCCGATTATGATTTTCTCGTATTATTTGTACGTTGAAGCCTGGTGCTTGTCCTACGCGCTGCGGTATCTGTTTGGAATGATGTCTCCCAGCGCGTTGGGCGTAACGCCGGAAATGGTCATCGGATATTTAGGCGCGCAGCCCGATTTATTGTACTCATTCTTCAAAGACAACGCGGCTTTGCTTGGCAGCGTTGATCTGTCGACGGCGGACGCGTACCTCGATTGGGTCAAAGCGAACCCGGACGCCTTCTCTACCGCCTTGTCCGCCAATCAGGACGCCGTTTTGAAATACCTGCAATCGCAAACGACGCTGAACAATTCCGTATACTATAACATTTTCTTTGGGAATTTGATCGGCGCCAGCGGCAACGGCGAGGCGTTGGGCAACGTTACAAAATACGGCGTGTTAGGGTCGTCGATGGTAACGCTGCTGATTTGCTTCCTGCTGAACTACTGGATTATTTTCAACGGAATCAGCAAGGGAATCGAACGCTTTTGCCTCTACGCGATGCCGGCTCTGTTTGTCTGCTCGATAATCGTTTTGATCCGCGTTTTGACGCTCGGGACGCCTAACCCGGAACTGCCGGATCAGAACCTGGTCAACGGCTTGGGGTTCATGTGGAACCCGGTCAAGCCTGGGTCGGACGTCGGATTCTGGGAATCGCTCATGCGTCCGGACATGTGGATGGCGGCGGCAGGACAGGTGTTCTTCTCGCTGTCGGTCGGGTTCGGGCTGATTCTGACGTACGCATCGTACATTCACGAAAAAGAGGACTTGGCGTGTTCTGCCTTTACAGCCGCCAGCGCCAACTCGTTTGCCGAGGTCGTCCTGGGCGGTCTGATTACCCTGCCTGCTGCGTTTGTGTTCCTGGGCGGGTCGTATCTGGAAGGGCACATGGGATCGACCTTTGAACTCGGTTTTAAAGTCCTTCCCAACGTCTTTAGCCAGATGCCGGCGGGACAGTTTTTCGGGTTCCTGTTCTTCTTCCTGCTGTTTTTGGCGGCTGTTACAAGCACGGTTTCCATGCTTCAGCCGTCCATCGCCCTGTTTGAAGAGGGCTTGGGAATGAGACGCAAAGACTCGGTCGCGTTTCTCTCGTTTATTACGTTAATCGGGCTGGGATTTACCGTTTACTTTTCCAAAGGTCTGGCGGCAATGGACAACCTCGACTTCTGGATGGGGCAGGCGCTCATTTTCGTTTTGGCGACAATTCAGGCGCTACTCTTTGCGTACGCTTTAGGCATGAAAAAGGGCATGGCGGAACTGCGAAACCACGCGAAAATGCGAATCCCCCGCTTCGTCGAGTTTATTATGAAATACGTCACGCCGTCGTACCTGATAATCGTCTTTATCGCCTGGAGCTGGACGAACCTGCCGGACAGAATCCATCAGGTTTTAACGGATCAAATCGCGTTCATGTCGGTCGTGATAATCGGCGCGGTTTGCGCTTTGATTCTGTACGTCATTTCCCGCGCCGTCGCCGTCTGGAAAGAAAAAGACGCCAACTATGCCGAGGCGTCTGGCATTTACTCGTTGGACGAAAACGACGAAGTGAACTAGCGCATTGTTAAATCTGCGTAACAACGCTGGATTGAGCTAGGAATTAGGAGTGAGGAGTGAGGCGGCGAGGCGCCGCTCCCAATCCGCGCTACCGCGCGCTTGCCAATAATCGCTCCCGTTGGTCGCTTTGTTCTGCACTGGTACTAAGACGCACTCCATAAAATAACCCTCGCCCATCTTGTATTTTCATTCTCAATCTGATATACTAAAGAAAAGAACTGTAGGCGCGCTGCGTCTGGTAAATTACCTTTCTAACACAAATTATTTTCATGAGATATAATTTTCCCTTCCTTTTGACGTTGGCGGCGCTGACGTCGTTGTTATGGGTAACAAACGTTCAGGGCGCGGAGTCGTCCAATCCCAATATTGCGCGCAGCGCGACGGCGACCTCGTCATCTGAATACTCCCGCGACTTCTCCCCCTCCAGGGCGATTGACGGTCAGATTGCAGAACCGCATTCAGGCGACGCCGGGATGGCGTGGGCGATTAACGGCAAATCCGCCAAGGGAAAAGCCGATTTTACTCTGACGTGGGACTCGACTGTCGAGGCGTCGGAAATCGTCTATTTCGGTCGCGCGGGAGCGGGATTCATTGACGAAGGGTTTAAGGACGTCGAGATTTATCTTGACGATTCCAAAACGCCGGTTCTCAAAGTGCAGCTCAAGCCTGGTCCTACCCCACAGCGTCTGGATTTTCCCAAAACAACGGCGCGGTCAATTACCCTGAAATTTCTATCCGACTACGGTCGCCCCAATTCCGGCGCGGAAGAGATTATGGTCTTTGCCGACCCCGCCACGGACGCTGATATTAAGGGAGCGATTGCTCCAGGGCTGCTGGACGAGTTTGTCGAATCCGTTCTTCCGGACGAGATTATTTTCTGCACTCGCAAACACATGTACGAACACTGGTACGCCAATTTCGGCTACTATGCCGACAGCGTCTATCATAAACCGTATCACAACAATTCCGGCGGAGCGCTGTACGCGTACAACGTCAAAACGAAGCAGCTTCGCACGATTTTTGAAGACAAAGGCGGCATGATTCGAGATCCCAACGTCCATTACGACGCCAAAAAGATTCTCTTTTCGTACTGTCCGTCCGGGAAAGACCATTACAGCTTGTACGAAATCAACGTTGACGGAACCGGACTCAAACAGATTACCGGCGTTGGAGAAGATACGCCATTGAAACTGCCGGAAGGCGTCGTTCCAGACGAAACGCCCGGCTGGCGCTTTAAAGCGAGATGCAATCCTCAGACCCGTGACTTCGCGCCCCCCGGCTGGGACGACTACGAAGCGACATATCTGCCGGACGACTCTATCGTCTTTTGCTCGACGCGCGCCAATCGCTACGTCGGCTGCTGGCTGACACACGTCGGCACAATTTACAAATGCAATCCGGACGGTTCCAATATCCGCATGCTTTCCTGCAACGTAGAACAGGACAACACGCCCTGGGTTCTCAACAACGGGCAAATCGCGTACATGCGCTGGGAATACGTTGACCGTTCGCAAACTCATTATCATCACCTCTGGACTATGAATCAGGACGGAACGCGTCAGATGGTTCTCTTTGGAAACATGAATCCCGGCGGCGTTTTTATCGACGCGAAGCCCATTCCCGGCTCGCAGAAAATCGTCTGTTCCAACAGCCCCGGACACGGCAAAACGGAGCATTACGGCAGATTAGCCGTTATCGACCCGACTGCCGGACCGGACAAGCTGGAATCGATGCGAAACATCACGCCTGACGCGAATTATTCCGACCCATGGGCGTTTGACGAAGATCATTTCATGGCAGCGTCAAACGACAAAATCGTGGTTATCAACGGTCAGGGGCGGAAGTCGATTCTCTTTCAGCTTCCTCCGGAACTCAGCTCGCAGGGATACATGGTCAACGAACCGCGACCGCTCATGGAGCTTCCTCGAGAGCGCGTTATCATGAACCAGACTGACTATACAAAAGATTACGGAACGCTTGCCATGGCGAATCTGTACAAGGGTCGTAAAATGCAGGGCGTCAAGCCGGGAACGGTTAAATATCTGCTCATTTATGAGACGCTGCCCAAACCGATTCATTACTCAGGCGGAATGGATATGATGTCGATATTCGGCACGTTTACTCTTGAGCGTCTTTTGGGAACAGTCCCGGTCAGCGAAGACGGCTCTGCGTACTTCAAACTGCCAGCCAACCGACCGGTTCTGTTTCTCGCCATGGACGAGAACGGGCATTGCGTTAAGAGAATGCACTCGTTCGTTTCCGTCATGCCAGGCGAAAACACAACCTGTATCGGATGTCACGAAGAACGCACGCTCACGCCAACCGGCGATGACAGAGACAAGCTGTTCCGGATCATGCACAACAATCAGCCGGCGGAAATTCAGCCTGTCGCGGACATGAAAGACCTCGGACCGGACTTCCACGGCGTTTTCGACTTCCCCCGCGACATTCAGCCGATTCTGGACAAGCATTGCGTTAGCTGTCACAACCCAAGGCGGGAAGACGGCGGCGTTAACCTCTCCGGGCATTGGACGCCCATGTATACCATCTCGTACACGCATTTGAGCTGGTACCGGCTTTTGGGCGACAACCGAAACCGGGCGACAAGCAACTTCGCCCCCTACGAAATCGGAACGGGTTCCAGCCGGCTTGTCAAGCTGATCGAAGAAGGACATCAAGGCGTTAAAATGCCGCCGGAAGAACAGGCGGTCATTCGACACTGGATTGACGCCGGGGCGAACTTCGCCGGCACGTACGC
>JAZUMX010000876.1:0-2696 GCA_045603865.1 Thermoguttaceae bacterium | reverse complement strand
GGGAGAAATGGACAGTCTTTAGGATTAGCCATTATTTTACTCCTTCTAGTGGGTAAAACTGGTAAACGGGTATTTTCAACGACTTTTGCGGCGGTACGCCCGGGGCAAAAAAATATCGCTTTTTTACATTAATAACATTATACACTCAATTTGGCAATCGAAAAGCGGTAAATGGGAAAAATTTTGAAAAAAAGTGAAAAATTGTGAAAAGATAGGGAAAATGGAGGCAGTAGGCAGTAGGCAATAGGCAGTAGGCAGTAGAAAATGGCGCCGGGGTGAGAGACGCACGCGAACTCCTCCGCGTCTCCGCGCCTCCGCGTGAGATTTTTTTGGGGAGCTTACGCACCCCGGCTCGCCAACCGCCTTTCATTTCTTTGCGAACTCCTCCGCATCTCCGCGCCTCCGCGTGAGATTTTTTTGGCGGCTGATACAGCCGCGATCAAGCGGGTCGGAGGGGGAAATCTGAGAAAGAGGACTTTTCTTGTTCCAGCAAGGCGCCCAGGGACGGGCGCCATCCAGGGGGCGTTTACGGCTTACGCAATACGGTATTTCACCCTTCGAACATCCAGTAATCAATCGGCGAAAATCCGTCTAATCCGTAAAATCCGTGTCCGGGCTGACCTGCACATAACCATCGCGATCCGGCTCATCCATGTGCAATTGCAGGAAACATTGGCGTTTGACCCATCTCTCCTGCGGCATTACTTCAGTTTTTGTTCAAAGAGCCATTCAGCTAAACCGGGCGTGTCGTATACGTCAATCCAGAGGTTGTGTCCGCGACCGGGCAGTTCCGTATACCTAACGTCGCAGCCGGCGGCTTTGAGCGCTGCGACGGCGCTGCGAGAGCGTTCTACCGGAACAGAGGCGTCTTTATCACCATGGAAGAACCAGCCTTTGGCGTTTTTGAACTGGCAGATTTTCTCGTTGTCCGCGCCGCCGCAGACACAGACGTACGCAGCAACCTCGTTCCCGCGCCGGCATACGAAATCACAGGTTCCGTATCCGCCCATCGACGTCCCAAGCACGTATAACCGGGACTTGTCAAGCGGGAATTCTTTTCGCAATTCGTCTACAAGCTCCAGCAGACACGCCATGCCTTCCGACGGGGCTTCCGGCGTTTTGTGAGCGGTTCTTTCCGACCAGTTCGTTTCGCACCAGCGTTTTCCCGCCGGGCATTGGGGAGCGATCAGGAACGCTGGATGTTTAACCCGATTCTCGCCGCTGATAAGCGACAGGAACTGGCAGTTGGTCATGTGTTTGACGTTGTCAGTCCCGCGGCTGCCCGCTCCGTGAAGGAAAATAATCAGCGGATACGACTTGTTCGGATCGAAGTTGTCCGGCTTGAACAGACGATACGGCAGCTTCGCGCCGTTAGAGCCTTGATAAACTCTCGCCTCAGACTTGGCGATGAGTTCCTGATAATCGTTCGCCGCGCTACAGGTTGTAACAAGCGTCATGACTAACAAAGCGGTGCATATGAGGTGTTTCATGGTTTTAAGGTAAATGGTTAGACCACCTTGAAAAAAGGGGTGTGTTGAGTATTGCGACCAACGGGAGCGATTATAATACGTCTCGCGCGGCGTGTGTTGAGTATTGCGACCAACGGGAGCGATTATAATACGTCTCGTGCGGCAGCGCGGATTGGCTCCCCCGCCATCGGGGGCGCGCGGTAGCGCGGACTGGGAGCGGCGCCCCGCCGCCGGCGAAAATCCGTCTAATCCGTCAAATCCGTGAACGAATGCGTTGATGTGTTAAGATCAATACACGTACAGCGGACCGACGAAGACCCAGCTGGTATGGTCTGTAACCGGCGTGAGTTCTGTAACACGAACGACGATACGGAAACGGGGGTTTCCGTCGGCGGGCGGTTCCAGCGGGAATTCCACCCAGTTGGATTTGACCGCATCGGAAACGCCGCGGCTGTAAACGACTTTTCCGTTGACCTGAACGTCGATCTGTCGAACGCCGTGGTATCGTTTGTCGATTCGGCTGTCGACCAGATACATGCGTGCCGTCAGCGGATAGGGATTGACTTTAGGTTCTTCGATGAATGAATTATAGTCCTGGAGATTAAAATCAATCGTCTGCTCAATCCAGCCGCAATCGCCTACATTGGTTTTCGTATTTCTCGGAACGACAATTGCTCCCATTGACAAGCTTTTTGTCAAGGGGGGCGTTTCCTTGTCCGTTACGGGATCAAACATTCCCGGAGCTACCATTGGCAAGGGCGTATTCTTGTCCGTTATGGTAAACGTCCCCACTCGATATGCGCCAATTGCCTGGCTAGGTTTGCAAACCCATTCGCTGCCGGGACGAAATCTTACTGCATGAGGAGCGGTCGGCTCTTTGAGACCGTCAAAGAGAGACAGAAGCGTCCCCTCAGACGGCTTTTCCATGAACGGGAAGAACTGTTCAATGGGCTGCGTAACCAGCTTTTCCCATTCCTTGGCGCGCTGGTCAGCAAGAGCGCCGGTTAGCTGCTGGATGTCCTTCGCGTTTTCCAGCCGCTTTCTCCACTGGTCGAGAACGGGTTCGACGTCTTTGAGTTCCGCAAGTTCAGCAGATAGCGTTTCAATTTGCTTTGTAACGGTTTCCTGAACGCGGTTGAGATACTCGTTCGCCGCCAGTTCGCCTTTTTCGGAATAGATTTCAACCGCTTTTTGTTCAAAGTTGTTGAATTCGTAGTACGGATAGTC
>JAZUMX010000875.1:0-2469 GCA_045603865.1 Thermoguttaceae bacterium | reverse complement strand
CCGCGCAGCGCGCATTTGATGATGCGATGGACGGCAAGATCGGGATAGCGTCTGATGGGCGAGGTAAAGTGACAGTAGCAGGACGACGCCAGAGCGAAATGCCCTTCCTGAGCGGGCGAGTATTCCGCTCGCTGCATGGCGCGCAGAGCCGCCTGATGAACCGGGTATTCGTAAGCCGTGCCAGCCGTCTTTTGCAGCACGTCCTGAATGCGGTACTGAACTTTCCCGTCGATTTCATGAATTCCCAACTCGGAAACAAAATTGTCAAATCGCTCCACCTTTTTGGGAATCGGCGGGAGGTGAATTCGTCGAATAAACGTTTCGCCTTTTTGAGTGAGGAATTCCGCGACCGCTTCGTTGGCGGAGACCATAAACTCTTCAATCAGACTGTGACTTTCGGTAGTAACTTCTTTCTTGACGCCGGTAATTTCTCCTTTGGCGTTGTACAGAATTTTGGCTTCCGGCAGATTGAGGTGCAAGCAGCCCTTTTCGTCACGACGGCGGCGAAGCGTCCGCGCCAGCGAACGCAGGTCGCTCAGCAGCGCCTTGGTTTGGCTGGCGATGTCAGCGTTACCAGTATTGAAATACTGATCCACCTGCTCGTAGTTCAGACGTTCCGCAGAGCGAATCACCGTATTTTTAATTTCGACGTTGGTGCGAATGCCGTCTGACGTGTATTCCATGAAAACGGACTTGCAGAACCGGTTTTGGTTGGGCTGAAGAGACGCCATCGAGTTGCAAATCTGTTCCGGCAGCATCGGCAGGACGCGGTCTGGCAGATAGACGCTGTTGCCGCGCATGCGCGCTTCCTGATCCAGAATGGAACCCTCGTCGACAAAATACGACACGTCCGCAATGTGAACGCCCAAAATAACGGAGCCGTTCGAGAGGCGTTCCAGAGAAATAGCGTCGTCGAAATCCTGAGCGTCTTCCGGGTCAATCGTGATAATGTACGCTCTGTTGGTAAGGTCAGTTCGATTGACGGGAATCGTTTCCGGATACCGGTTAATAATATTGCGCGTGTACGCGAGAACTTCTTCCGGGAACTTGTAGGGAAGTTCGTATCGGCGAATGACGGACATCGTATCGACTTCCGGGACGCCGCGGGGACCGAGAATTTCTGTAATAACGCCCTCGCCCTGACGTTCGCCTTCGGGGAACCGAACCATCTCGATAATGACTTTTGTATTCTCTTCGATGTTTTTGCTGCGGGCGTCGCCGACCCAAATCGGTTTGTCGAACAGACCGCCGTCGACTTCAACGTATCCGGACGCGCCGATGAATTTGAACGTGCCGACGAAGTTTTTCGTCTGTCGTTCCAGAACGTCGACAATGCGGCCGATTCGCTGCCCTTTTCTGTTCAGACGCCCTCCGTCCAGAACGACGGAAACGGTATCTCTGTCAGAGGCGTTGAGAACGTCGTCGCCCTTGATGGAAATCTCGTTTTGCTTGGTCTTGTCCAAACCGGGCTGACGCACCACGCCGCGCCCGGGCCCTTTCCGAAAATAGACGCCGGTAATCGTCTTCTCGGACTTGTCAACCTTGACCTGTTGTTCCGCCGCCCGGATTCTGTGCCCGCTGCCGTAACGCAGAACGCCCTCGGAAATCATGTCCTTTAACAGCCGCTTAACGGCTTCCAAATCGTGTTTGGCGAATCCGACCTGCTGCGCCAGCCGTGACGCTTTGACCGGGGAATAATTAATTTTTCTGACGTGATTGAGAATCGCTTCGCGGGCGTCCTGTTTATTGATTGTCATGGTTTTGGGTGTTTGTAAAATACGATTTTTTGAAATCAAACAAAATATATAGTTCATGCAATCAATTTTACACGATTAATCAAACAAATACAATAGCGAATTTCAGATATTTTATCGGAAAGAGAATAATTCGTTCAAATTTTCAGAAGGGTCGCGTTCCTGAAGAGCCAGGGAACATGGATGTCAACTGACTATAAAAATAACGTCAGCGCAGACAATAACGTCTACGCTGGCGTTTTTCAAAAAAGGAGTTTTGGAATGAAAAAATGGATTTTTAGTTGAAGTAGCTCAACAGCCAGTCCATCAGATTGCTGTTAATCTGATACGTGCCCTGCCAGCTCCACATGTTGCGAATCAGGTCTACAGACATGATAAGCGTCATGGTCAGCATGACAACGCAAAGGAACAGACCGATAACGTTGAGAATCGTGTACGGTTTGTCTTTCTTACCGACTTCGCGGGCGACTTCGATAAGTTCCGGGGTAACGTCTGGAGGAAGAACGCCGCCGTACAAGCCAGGTTCGCCAGCTGGAACGGAAGAGTCTATACCCATGTCGACGCCTTCTGCCGCGCCTTCAATCGCGCCAGGACCAACGCCCATAAGCGGGTCGCTGAAGTCGCTGCTGTTTTCTGACAGAGCGATAACCTGAGATCCCGTTTCGGATTCGTCTTCGACGTCGTCCGGCGTGGTCGTCAGCGTGAATTCGTTTCC
>JAZUMX010000874.1:0-2066 GCA_045603865.1 Thermoguttaceae bacterium | reverse complement strand
TCCGCATGCCGATGCGTCAGTGGATGCTCCGCATTACCGCCTACGCTGTCCGTCTGGAAAAAGACCTCGAACTGCTCAACTGGCCCGAAGGCGTCAAGGCGCTGCAGAGAAACTGGATCGGCCGTTCCATCGGCGCGGAAGTCGATTTTTACATCGGCGACAAGTCCAAGTACGAAGACTGGAAAGCGGCGCGCGCCCAGTCCGGGTTCCCGAAAAAGCCGGACGAAGATTCGCTGAGAATCTATACAACGCGTCCCGACACGCTCTTTGGCGCGACGTACATGGTTATCTCGCCGGAACATCCTGCTGTCGACCGTCTGACGACTCCCGAACAGGCGGCTGCTGTCAAGGCGTATCAGGAAGAAGCGGCTCACAAGAGCGAGATGGACAGAACGGATCTCAACAAGGACAAAACCGGCGTCTTTACGGGATTCTACGCTATCAACCCGGTTAACGGCAAGCCGATTCCCGTCTGGATTGCAGACTACGTTCTGATTTCCTACGGCACCGGCGCGATTATGGCGGTTCCCGCTCACGATACGCGCGACTTCGACTTTGCGAAGAAGTTCGATCTGCCGATTATCCCGGTCGTTGACCCGCAAGTTACCTCCGAGGAAGACAAAAAGGCGAGAGAAGAACTCTTTGCCGGAACTGCGGCATTTATTGCCGATGGCGTTGCGATTAACTCCGAGCAGTTCAACGGTACGCCGACAGCGGAGTTCAAAAAGGTTATCACCCAGTTTGTCGCTGACGGTGGATTTGGACGTCAGGCGGTCAACTACAAACTGCGCGACTGGCTGTTCTCTCGTCAGCACATCTGGGGCGAACCGTTCCCGATTCTCCACGAACTGGACGAAAACGGCAAACGAACCGGCTTGATGAGAATCGTCCCGGCGGAACAGCTGCCCATCGACCTGCCGAAAATGGAGAAGTTCGACGTCTCCGAACTGGCGAAAGAAGCGCTCCATACGTCGGAAACGCACGAGCCGGAGCCGCCGCTGTCACATGCGCCGGCAGAATGGCTGTATCAGGAAATCGACGGCAAAAAGTACATTCGAGAAACCAACACGATGCCGCAATGGGCGGGTTCCTGCTGGTATTATCTGAGGTACCTGGATCCGAAAAACGACAAGGCGTTTGTCGACCCGGAAATTGAAAAAGCCTGGATGCCGGTTGACCTGTACGTCGGCGGCGCGGAACACGCCGTTCTGCATCTGCTGTACGCCCGATTCTGGCATAAAGCCCTGTCCGACTGCGGATACGTTTCCACAAAAGACCCGTTCCAGCGACTGGTCAACCAGGGCATGATTCTGGGCGAAAACGGCGAAAAGATGTCCAAGTCCCGCGGCAACGTCATCAACCCGGACGACGTCGTTGCGGAACACGGAGCTGACTCGCTGCGTCTGTATGAAATGTTCATGGGCCCGCTGGAAGTCGTCAAACCGTGGTCGGAAACGGCTGTCGGCGGCGTTCACAACTTCCTCGGGCGCGTTTGGCGTCTGGTCGTTGACGAAGAAGCGGACGGAACGGAACTCTGCTCTGCGGTTCAGGACGTCGCCTGTACAGAAGAACAGCGACGCGTCCTCCACAAAACGATCAAGGCTGTTACGCAGGACATTGACAACATGGCGTTCAACACGGCTATTTCCCGAATGATGGAGTTCACGAACTTCTTTACTCGAGAAACCGTCCGACCGAAAAAGGCGCTGGAACAGTTTGTCCTGCTGCTGTCCCCGTTCGCACCGCATATCGCGGAAGAACTCTGGCAGGCTCTCGGACACGACACGACGCTGGCGTACGAGCCGTGGCCGACGTGGGACGAATCCGCTTTGGTTGAATCGACCAAAGACATCCCCGTTTCGATTAACGGCAAGATGAAAGCCGTCGTTACCGTACCTATTGACGCCGACAAAGACGCCATGCGCGCCGCCGCCATCGCGGAAGAAAAAATCGCCAAACAGCTCGAAGGGAAAACGATTGTCAAAGAGATTATCGTTCCCGGAAAGATGGTCAATTTTGTGGTGAAATAGGGAGAGCTATTAGCTGCTAGCTACTAGCTTCTAGCT
>JAZUMX010000873.1:0-3257 GCA_045603865.1 Thermoguttaceae bacterium | reverse complement strand
GCGGCAATTGTTTATACAGACATCGCCACCGACGGCATGATGAAAGGTCCAAACGTCCCGGCGATGGCTGCCATGCAGGCGGCTCTGGACGTCCCCGTTGTCGCCTCGGGCGGAGTTACCACGCTCGACGACGTCTCCCAGCTCAAACGGGCGGGAATGGCAGGCGCTATTATCGGCCGTTCCCTTTACGAAGGGCGAATTTTACTAAAAGAAGCTATTACCGTCGCTGACGCGTAGGGAATGCGTAATTCGTAATTCGTAATTCGTATTTAGCGCAAAGCGCTGATCGAAGGTTAGCGGAAAGAATAAAAAGACTTAAAAGCGATTGCCGCTTAATATTTTTAACAATTTTGACGATTATATGAAATGTGAGGCTGGCTAGAATTGTCAGCCGCGATGAAAGCGTAAATAAACCATGGGATTTTTCGATATTATCAAAAAGGGTCTGAAAAAGACTCAGCAATTATTAAATACCGACATTCGCGACCTGTTCAAGTCCGAAGGGCGTCTGATTGACGACGAGTTTCTGGAAGAACTTTTTGTCAAGCTCATTCGTACAGATATGGGCATTGCCGCCGCCAATAAAATGGTTGACGACATTCGCGTCAACTATCGCGGGCGAGTCGTCCAGATGACGGATATTGTCGAACACATCAAAAAGGGCTTGAAAGAGCTTATGCGTCAGCCGGAATCGCCGATTGCGTTTGCGGAAAAAGGCCCGACGGTGATCATGTTCTGCGGCGTCAACGGGTGCGGCAAGACGACGTCCATCGCCAAGCTGACGAACATGCTTCGTCAGCAGGGAAAAAGCGTCCTGCTGGGCGCAGCTGACACGTTCCGCGCCGCGGCGGTCGAACAGCTTACCGTTTGGGCTCAGCGACTGGGAGCGGAAATCGTTACCGGCGCGCCGAACTCCGACCCGGCGTCGGTCGCGCATCGAGCTACGTCAGCCGCAGTCGAGAAAGGCGTGGACGTTTGTATTATCGACACCGCTGGGCGTCTCCAGACTCAAACCAATTTGATGAAAGAGCTGGAAAAGATTCGCCGCGTTATCAGCAAGTTCATTCCAGACGCACCGCACGAAACCCTGTTGGTTATTGACGCTGTTACAGGTCAAAACGGATTGTCCCAGGCAAAACACTTTTCCGAAGCGGTTCAATGCACCGGCTTGATTCTCGCCAAGCTGGACGGCACCGCAAAAGGCGGCGTCGCGGCGGCGATACGTCAGGAAATGGATTTGCCGGTTAAGTTTATCGGACTGGGCGAACAAGCGGAAGACTTCGCCCTGTTCAACGCAGACGAATACGTCGACGCCCTGTTTGATTAATTAGCAATTGTCAATTAGCAATTGCCGCAAGTTATCATCAAACTACTGCCTACTGCCTATTGCCTACTGCCTTATCATGAAACGGATTTATACTGAATTACTGCTGGCTGTTTTCGCCTTGAGCGTTATGAGCGGCGTCCCGGTTTTGGCGCAACAGTACAAAAAGATTGTTACACAAAATGTAACAACGTCCGAAGAACTGGTTCAGCATATCTTTAATTCCGGAATTATTGGAATCGATTCCAGAGGCGCAACGCTCTACGAAGCCGACTTCTCCAAAATGGAGCCGACGGACAGCGCCGTCATCGACGAAGTCGGGTATCAGAAGGTTCAGTTTCTCAATCCGCGGCGCATTTCGTTTGGATCAAAGTTTTTTGTAGATTTATGGCGTCCCGCTCCGGAACCGAAAGCGGACAAACCCGCTCATTGGGAGAATGCTCAAGAAGAACTGGAAGGGCAAAAAGGAGTCCGATTGTTTGTTTCGTCATACGCCAATTTGTTAAACGACGACAAATACGTCCAAACGCGATCCTGGCGTCAGCGCGTTACAACTGTCCGACCCGACCGGGGAAGAAACTATACGATGAGCGTCAGCATGTTCAATCCGCGGTATTACGCTGCGCCAAACGCCAATGTCAAGTTCTTTGACGCGGACGCATTGGAAACGGAAATTCCCTGGGACGCTCCTGAACTCAATCAGCCGGACATCAGCCCCGTTCCTTTGATGCTCAACTGGTCAACGAAGGATTCAAATTTGAAGCCGTTCCTTGAAATTCCCAAAATGAATGTTAAAGACGGCGAAAAAATGTAAGTGAATTTATAACATCCAAAAAACGTCAACTGACGCCCGAAGACGGCTTCCGATAATAATTCAAGAGTGTGACAGGTTAATGCATTCGACGATAACGGCATTCGTTATTGTTTTTGTAATCGTTATAACGATTTTAAATTTCCGACCTTTTGTTAATGTGGGTTATTTCGATAAAACGCATAGTGTTAATTTTGAGAAACTTTGCGGATTTTAGAGAGTTTATTTGAAAAAATAATTATTTTCTTTTCAAAAAACAGGAAAACTCTATTGAAAAATAGTGCGAAATGGCTATAATTCATATAGAACTGGTCAGAAAGATTTAATTTAAAAGATTTAATTTGAATAAGATTCCAGCAACGCACAGACAACAGGAGGTTATGCCATGATGAATTATGCGCAAGTCGTGTATCAAGCGGAACAGATGGGTTGCAGTCAAGAGGAGGCTCGTGATTTTGCCAGGAAGGTTATTACAACGGCGGCTTTGTTAGCTGTCATGCCGGAAGACGTTCTTCAAACGTGGTGCGAACGCAACGGAGAAAAGATCGAAGGCGTTCAGCCGATTCCGGAGCTTACTAAAAATCGCGTTATGTCCGCTTTGACAGATTTGGTCGTTTGATAGAAACTCGTCATTTGTTACTTTTTTCATTTGTTGTATTTAATACAATGATTTCGAGAGTGTAATCTCGTTATATACCTTTTCACATACTTTTCAAATATTAAGAATTCATTCCTCCGGGAATCCAAAGCTTGTCCGATTATATCCCCCCCTGGAACGATTGGATAAATGCAACGAGAATTAAGCAATCTTCTCTTTGCCATGCAATAAGCTCTTGGATTCCCTTTTTTATTTCTTGGTCGAGTTCTAAAAAGATGTAACAGAGGGGAACAAAAAAAGAGAATTGCAATCCCTGTTTAGAATTGCAAGTCTCTTTGTGTGCGTTTCAATCTTCGATAACGTCTTTGCTGACGATTACGGAATGTAGTCTTCTTTCGCCTTGACGGATTCCAGGAACCGCGCCAGCAGATTGGCGGCGTTGTCCATGTCGTCCAGAGAAACGATTTCAACCGGGGTGTGCATGTACCGGTTGGGAATGCTGACCAGAGCCGAGGCGCACGCGC
>JAZUMX010000872.1:0-8281 GCA_045603865.1 Thermoguttaceae bacterium | reverse complement strand
GTTATGCCGGCTACATGTGTTATCGGTTTACAGTGGGGCGATGAAGCCAAAGGAAAAGTCGTTGACGTTTTAACGCAGATGAACGAAATCTGCGTGCGGTATCAGGGCGGCGCGAACGCTGGTCACACCGTAAAATTTGGCGGTCAGGCGTTTAAGTTGTCGCTTATTCCCAGCGGTATTTTTCATCACAACGTTAAAAGCGTCGTTGCCAACGGCGTCGTGCTTGATCCGGCGCGGTTTTTGGAAGAAATCGAAGGGCTGACGTCGCGCGGCGTTCAGGTTGACTCGGAAAATCTGGCGCTGTCCAACCGTCTGCACGTGATTATGCCGTGGCATTTTCTGGAAGACCGGATTATGAACTCGCTGTGCGCTCACGAGCCGATTGGATCGACCATGCGCGGAATCGGTCAGTGCTATCGCGATAAAGTGGGGCGGTCGATGGCGTTTCGTCTGGGCGATCTGTATTTGCCGTCGTTCCCGGAACGGCTTAAAGAAGTTACGCAAATCAAAAATCAGTATCTTTACGGCATGAACCCGGACGGCGGAAAAGAGCAGGTTTCTTATACCGAAACGCTCGAAAAGTACACGGCTTACGCGGAAAAGCTCAAGCCGATGGTTACGGACACGACGGCGTTTCTGCTCAACGCGGTTGACGCCGATAAAAACGTTCTCTTTGAAGGGGCGCAGGGCGCACTGCTTGATATTGACCACGGCACGTTCCCGTTCGTTACCAGCAGCAACTCCTCTGGCGTGGGCGTCTGCGCTGGAGCGGGCATTCCTGCCAAGTTCATTAA
Source organism: Thermoguttaceae bacterium (assembly GCA_045603865.1). GTDB lineage: Bacteria > Planctomycetota > Planctomycetia > Pirellulales > Thermoguttaceae > RUG11551. The sequence goes on along the minus strand of JAZUMX010000872.1, from coordinate 7,487 downwards.
AAACGTCGTCGGGATTATGAAAGCGTACACGACCCGCGTTGGCGGCGGTCCCTTCCCGACGGAGCAGGACAACGAAATCGGTCAGCAGATTCGCGACGCCGGGCATGAATACGGCACCGTTACAAAACGACCGCGCCGCTGCGGCTGGTTCGACGCTGTCGCCGTCCGGTACACTTCGCGTCTGTCAGGCGTTGACACGCTGTCGCTGATGCTGCTCGACGTTCTCGACCAGATGCCGGAAATCAGCATCTGTACAGCATACGAAATCAACGGCGAACGCACGACAGATTTCCCCGCTCTGGTTGAAGACCTGTACGAAGTCAAACCGGTTTACGAAACCATGCCCGGCTGGATGTCGGACACGACCGGCTGCCGCAATTACAGCGACCTGCCGGACAACGCCAAACGTTACGTCGAACGGCTGCAAGAGATCGTCGGCGCGAAAGTCGGCATCGTTTCCGTCGGCCCGGACAGAGAACAGACCATTTTTGTAAATTAGCAATTAGCAATTATCAATTAGCAATTAACGCAAGCGCTGCTCGAAGATATTATGGAAAAACTAACAGTCAAAGAAGCTCGTCAGGAATCGTCCGCCGGTCAGACGGCGTTATTGGAAGGCTGGGTTCGATCCCGCCGCGATTCCAAAGCAGGATTCAGTTTTATAGAACTCAACGACGGAACGAGTCTGGGAAACATCCAGATTCTTGCGCCCAACACGCTGGAAAATTATCAGTCTGACGTCCTCCGTCTGACAACCGGCAGCTCGATTGCCGTTGAAGGCGAAGTCGTCAAGTCGCCGGGCGCCAAACAGCCGACCGAAGTTCACGCAACGAAAATTACGGTCTACGGCATCGCCGACGCGGAAACGTACCCGATGCAGAAAAAACGGCACTCGTTCGAGTACCTTCGCACGGTCGCGCACCTGCGCCCGCGAACCAACACGTTCGGCGCGGTCTTTCGCGTCCGCAACTGCATCTGCCGAGCCATTCACAACTTCTTCCAGGAAAACGGATTCCTGTACATTCACACGCCGCTGATTACCGCGTCCGACTGCGAAGGCGCCGGCGAGATGTTTCAGGTAACGACGCTCAACCTGGAAGACGTCCCGAGAATCAAGGAAGGTCCAGACGCCGGGAAAATCGATTACGCTCAGGATTTCTTCGGACGTAAAACCAGCCTGACCGTTTCCGGACAGCTGGCGGTGGAAAACTTCGCCTGCGCGCTGGGGAAAGTGTACACGTTCGGCCCGACGTTCCGGGCGGAGAACTCCAACACGTCCCGCCACCTGTCGGAATTCTGGATGGTCGAGCCGGAAATGGCGTTCGCCCGTCTGCCGGAAAACATGAAGATTGCGGAGAACATGCTCAAGCGAATCTTTTCCGACTGCTTAACCTACTGCGCCGAAGACATGGAATTCTTCAACAGGCAAATTGACGAGTCCCATACGCTTATCGACACGCTGACTCACGTTATCAATTCGGAGTTCGTTCATCTGCCGTATACCGAAGCGATTAAGATTCTGGAAACCAGCGGCCGCAAGTTCGACTTCCCGGTTAAATGGGGCATCGACATGCAGGCGGAACACGAACGCTTTTTGACCGAAGAGCATTTCAAAGCTCCGGTCGTTGTAACAGATTACCCGAAGGACATCAAGGCGTTTTACATGTATCTCAACGACGACGAGAAGACCGTTCGCGCCATGGACGTTTTGGTTCCCGGCATCGGCGAAATTATCGGAGGTTCGGAAAGAGAATACCGTTTGGACGTCCTCAATCGCCGCATGGTCGAAATGGACCTCAACCCGGCGGACTACCAGTGGTACGCCGACCTGCGCCGTTACGGCACCGTCCCGCACAGCGGATTCGGTTTGGGTCTGGAACGCGCCGTCATGTACGCAACCGCCATGAGCAACATCCGCGACGTCATTCCGTTCCCGCGCTACCCGGGATCCGCGGAATTCTGATGCGGCGAGGCGCCGCTCCCAGTCCGCGCTGCCGCGGTGCGAAGGCGCACACCCAATCCGCGCTGCCGCGCGAGACGTATTATAACCGCTCCCGTTGGTCGCTTAGAGATATAGATAATATATTTATTCTCCCCTTACTAAAGTTTTTTGGAAAGGGGAGTATGAGGGTAATGTCTTTTTTTAGAAAAGGATATTACCCTCTTTGTCAGCCAAGTGCGGCGCCTGCGGAGCGTTATTGCTGCGTATCTTTGTTATCTTCGCGATTTGTTATTGAACCATAACGCCATTCGTTTTTATTTCTCTCCCTTAACAATAATTGCGGAAACTGTATAATCTTATACAACGCATTTTTAACGAATTATTTTAGTATGTTCAAAAATCATGAATAATTTGGACGCATCCGAGTTCCCATACTATCGTAGAATTACAGCGGCATACATTCGCGGCTTGGCAGTCAATGCGAATCAGAATGGCGGCTCGATTTCGTCTCTCGACGCCGATCTGAACGGAGTTGCTTTTGCTCTGCCGGAAGAATTGCTTGTTCCTGACCTGGACAACCTGTCGGACGAAGAGCAAAACGAGATTATTCGAATCGGGGTTGACAATAAACTGAAGCTGTATCGATTCAAAAACACGCATGACAATTTAGGGCGAATTGTAGGCGTCATGGGGTTTCTCAAGTCGGTTCAAATGGAATCCGTTTTGGATATCGGGTCAGGACGCGGCGTTTTCCTTTGGCCGTTTATCAACGCGTTCCCGTACATTCCCGTTACAGCGGTTGACATGCTGGACTATCGCGTTGAGCTTTATAAAACGGTTCAGCAGGGGGGAATTGAAACGCTGTCGGGAATTCAGGGCGACATTTGCACTCTCGACGTTCCCGACAAGTCGTACGACATCGTCTCCATGCTTGAGGTTCTGGAACACATCCCCGACGTTGCAACTGCGGTAAAATCCGCCGTCAGAATCGCCCGGAAGTTTATTGTCGTTTCCGTTCCTTCCAAGCCGGACGACAACCCGGATCACATTCATTTACTTACCAAAGAGATTTTGCAAACGCTGTTTAATGACGCTGGCTGCAAAAAGCTTAAATTTGACGAGGTCAACAACCACCGGATTCTTTTTGCAACGCTTTAAGAGAACATCATGGCTGAATTCAAAATCATTAAATATCCTCGAACGCCGCATTTAGAGGGGTCGCGATTGCAGCCCGGCGACGAAGACGTGTCTCAAGTTGCGTTTTCAGAAATTGCCGGCAAGACGCTGGCGGTTGAAGAGAAGTGTGACGGCGCCAATTCCGCCATTTCGTTTGACGTCAACGGCGATTTGCTGCTCCAAAGCCGCGGGCATTATCTGACCGGCGGGTATCGCGAACGGCATTACAATTTGCTCAAGCAATGGGCGAGCGTCCATCAGCAGGCGTTTTACAACGTACTAGGCTCCCGATATATCATGTACGGCGAATGGATGTACGCAAAACATTCCATTTTTTACGACAACCTGCCGCATTACTTTCTGGAGTTCGACATCTTGGATCGCGAAACCGGCGCGTTTCTCGATACGCCAAGTCGACATCAAATGCTGGCGGACTTGCCGGTCGTTTCCGTTCCGGTGATTCGTCGAAAGACGTTTCAAAAGAAAGATGAACTCCTGAATCTGATTGGACATTCGGTTTACATCACAGACAATCATTTTGAGAATTTAGAGCGTTACTGTAACGAAAACGGTCTGGATAGTTATACCGTCTGCGGGGAAACCGACCGCTCTGCAACGATGGAAGGATTATATATCAAAGTTGAAGAAAACGGTCAGGTTACAGACCGCTTGAAATTTGTTCGACCGTCGTTTCTTCAAACCATTTTGGAATCGCAGACGCATTGGCTGGATCGTCCAATCGTTCCGAATCAGCTGCGTTTTCCATTGGAAGAAATTTACGCTCCAACTTTACCTGTAAAAAAATGTGAGGGACAATATGATCAATAACATTCCCATTCCACAACCCGGACAGGAGATTGACTGGCAAGTGATTGAAGCGTCTTCGCTTCAGCCGAATGTCAAGCTCATGGCTCAGACTCCGCAAGATCCGCACTGGCACGCAGAAGGCGACGTCTGGACGCATACCAAGATGGTTTGTCAGGCTCTGATTGAACTGGAATCGTGGCAGCGTCAGACAGACGAACTGCGAGAGATTCTCTTTTGGGCGGCGCTGCTGCATGACGTCGGAAAGCCGTCAACAACCGCGTTGGACGTCGACGGTCTGCTGCATTCGAAAAATCACAATCCCGTCGGCGCCAGATTGGCGAGAAATATTTTATGGCGCGAGTTTGGTTTGGCTGGGACGAATGATAAAATCCAGTTTCGCGAGACAATTTGCTCGCTAATTCGATTCCATTCCTCGCCGCCGCATATTACAGACGTAAAAGACCCTGTTTACAGCGTAGCTCGAATTTCGGTTGACGGAATGGAAATCCCAAAGTTCAACAATCAATTGCTGTCGATTCTTGTCGAAGCGGACATGCGGGGTCGGAAGGCGGACAGTATTCAGTCCTCGCTTGAAAAGGTCGCGCTGTTTGTCGATTGCGCCGAGGAAAACAACTGTCTGGATAAACCGTATCCCTTTGAAAACGATTATTCACGATTCAAATATTTTCACGACAGACAGAACTATCCGGGAGTCAATTTATACGATTCCACCTGGGGAGAAGTAACAATCCTTTCCGCCTTGCCGGGAACGGGAAAGGACGAGTACTGTAACAGAGTTCTTTCAGATTTACCGATGATCTCCATCGACGACGTTCGGGAAGAATTAAATGGCAGTCCCAAAGGCAAACAGGGGGCGTTTATCAACGAAGCCCGCGACAGAGCAAAAGTATTTTTGCGGGAAAAAACGCCGTTTGTCTGGAATGCGACCAACGTTTCGACCTTTACTCGCAAACCGATTATTGATTTGATAAACAAGTATGGCGCATCGGCAAAAATCGTCTATCTGGAAACCGATTGGGAGGAACAGCTCCGACGTAACGCGAATCGTGATAAATCCGTTCCGGTTAACGTGATTGAACGACTCCTTGAGAAAATGGAAATGCCGTCGTCCCGCGAAGCGGAAAAAGTCGAATGGATTGCGTGGAATTGAACAGCATCAAAAAAGCAGGCTCATCTGACTAATTGCGCCAGATGAGCCTGTTACAGAGCGCGCTTTTCCGATACAAATTCAACGCCGCTTTCAAGCAGCGGCTGCGTCTTGCTATTCAAAAAGACCGCTGGCTTTCATGTCGGCGCGAACGGTTTCTTCGTTTTCCGTGTTGAAATTGAGAGAATTTTTCAATGCGCTAAAGCAGAGTCGGCGCGCGCCTTCGACAAGCGCTATTTTTTTCGCTTGCAGAAAGACGTCAAAGATGTATTTTTCTTTTTTATAGGCGTTGGGCTGAGTCGGATGAATCAACGCGCCGCTTTCGTCTCTATATGGAACTTTCTTTTTAATGGTATGAAATGGGAGCGTAAAGCTCTCGTTTTTTAATACTCGAATAAGAAAATCCAGACGAAAAACGTGAATGGCGACGTTCCCATATCCAATAACCAGAGAACCGTCTGGATTGGTGAGCTGAGCAATGTCCAGAGGTAAATCGCAGTATTCGATGACCTGAACGACGCCGTCTTTTTTGACCATGTTTCCGACTTTTTCTTCAGGCGAGTTTTTACGGAGAACCATGGTCGCAATTTCCGCCTGGTCGAAAAGACAATATCCGATAAATTCCGGATCTGCCAGAGGTATAAGCGGGTTGTCGACCTGGAATGTACAAACCAGTTCAATGCCTCGTTGGGTCATATCGCTTAAAAGACGATATTTTTTCAGCGCGCTCAAAACGCCGCCATGCCCGTCCGGACTGGCGGCAGGTACGTTTGGAGCGGAGTACAGGATCTTTCCGGTGTCGATGTCAACAGCGGTCTGGTTTCCCTGTTTGAAAAAGACGACGTCCTGCGGGGGAAGCCCGAAATAATTTTTCTCCTGGAAGAATATGCGCGTCTGTTCGTCCGTTACGTCGCTGGTCATGATGTACAGCGGGACGAATCGACCGTACTTTTTTTGAAGCTCATGAATTTTCCCGGCAAAAATCTCAAAGAGCGTTTCTCCGTTGAATCCGATTGGATACATTCCTTTGGGAAATTCGCAGTCCAATCGGGACGCCATTCCGCCTGCCAGCAAAACGGCGGCAACGCGCCCCTCTCTGAGCGCATTTTCGCCCAGACGCGTTGCGTCAGCGCATGCGGGATCGTTTCCACGCCACTGATAAATGCGTTCAAAGGGTTCGTATTGGTCAGCAGACGGCAAGCAGGGGACTTCTGACAAAATAATATCTTTTCAAAACTAAGGACTTCAATAGTTATAATTTCATAACTAATTATAAATTATTAAGAGTTATTTGTCAAGAGTAATACAAAATGTTGAGTAAAAATAGCAAACTATTTTTTGTTCAGGTATTCCAATTCAAATTGATTTAGTGTATAATATATGCAAAGTAGACCCCGAGCGCGCCTTGCGTTCCCTGCTGATTTTTTCAACCTTTGAGTTAAAGGAAAATTGTAATGAAGAAAACCTTGTTTGTAATCGCGGCGATTTGCGCCTGTATGATGGCTGTCAGCGTTAACGCTCAGGAATGGAAGAGCGGAATTCAATGGAAAGAACCCCCGGTAGTCGATCCGGGACCCGAACCCGCCGCTCCGGCTAACGTTCCGTCTGATGCGATTGTTTTGTTTGACGGTAAAGATATGTCCGCCTGGCATAACGGCGAAAACTGGAAGATCGAAGACGGCGTCGTTTATTCCGGAAAAGGCTATGTTACATCGAAACAGGTTTTCGGCTCGATTCAGCTCCACGTTGAATTCGCCACCCCGTCCGAAGTTAAAGGCGAAGGTCAGGGACGCGGCAACAGCGGCGTTTTCTATGGTCCGTACGAAATCCAGGTTCTGGACAGCTACATCAACAAGACCTATTACGACGGTCAGTGCGGCGCTCTTTACAAGCAAAACCCGCCGGCTGTCAACGCTTGCCGCAAGCCGGGCGAATGGCAGACGTACGACATCATTTTCATGCGTCCGATTTTTGACGGCGAAAAACTGGTCAAGCCCGGTTACGTAACCGTTTTCCAGAATGGCGTTTTGATTCAGAACCACCTTCGAATTATCGGCGAAACCTCTTTTGTTCAGCCGCCGAAGATTACCAGCTTTGACGAAAAACAGCCCGTTCGCCTGCAAGATCACGGCAACCCGGTTCGATTCCGCAACATTTGGGTTCGCGAAATCTCCGACGACCCGGTTCAGCCCATTGAAGACGAATCCCCAGTCAAGCCGATTGACGTTTTCGGACCGCAGGACTGAGACAATAGTCATTAGACAAGAGGTCGTAGGTAGTAGTTGAAGCTTTTAGCTACTAGCTTCTAGCTATTAGCTTGTGCAATCGTAGTTCAGACCGTTACGGTTAGAATCTCAAATCAACAAGCTAGCGGCTAGGGGCTAGAAGCTAATA
>JAZUMX010000871.1:0-2347 GCA_045603865.1 Thermoguttaceae bacterium | reverse complement strand
AAGTCAACCCGGGGCAGGGGGGCTATGAAGCTTTTTTAACAATCAGTTTAATTGGATTGGAGCAATAATCTTCCATTTTGATAGTCTCAGGCTCCGAAGATGCAAAAACATATTCCATGATATAGGAATCTTCGACCTGTTTGACGCTGTTGTCTCTGAGAATGGCGACCGCCTGATAGCCCAAACGCTGAAAAAACAGCTGGGCGTCCAGATTGCGTTCTCGAACGGTTAACGTCAGTTTTGACGTTGTCCCTTCCATTCTTTGGGTTAGGGATTTGACAAGAGCGCGTCCAACGCTGCAGCGTCGATACAGGTAACTAACCGCCATCTTTTTGATTTCGACGAAGTCCTGTCCTCGTTCAAACACCAGATAGCCAACCGTCTGACCTTCCTGTATTGCCGCCAATATGCCGCAGTCTCGTTTCCGAAGATGAGTCAGAAAAGCCTCTTTCGACCACGGACGTTCAAAACATTGTTTTTCGATAGCGCAAATAGCTTCCATGTCGTCGCGCATTACGCTTCGAACGGTTGTTTTGATTGCTTCCAGACGCGATGGAATTTTTGATACAAGTTTTTTTACATCTGTTCGTCTCAATTGAAGTCTCCTTCCATGGCGACTTATACGCTCTTGTTTGATTGCCCAACAGCGCGAAACCGACTCCATGTCAGCGCTTTGCTGTCTGGCTTTTCCATTAAACGATAATTTAACAGACGTACTATATCACAACCCGCCTTTTGAATCAAGAGGGCTTTTTGAAATATAATCAGATAGTACAGATTAAATTGCGTTATTTGCTTATTATATTAATTGATATGACCAGTAGAACCGTTAAAGTTAAACGCGCGGTTTTTCCGATGAATTGACAGGAAAAGGTGAAATATTCATAGTTTACCTATATATTATTGGTTAAGTTAATAAAATGAGCACAAACAACTCAATATTGAGGTTATTAGCGCTATGGGCAATAGTAGCGGCGTCGATTTCAGGCTGTAAGGTCGGACCGGACTATCAGCGTCCAGGCGTTTATATAAATTCGGATTATAGTCAGCTTGATGCGGAAAAAGGCGTAACGAACGAATCGACGATAAATCTGACCTCATGGTGGGATCAGTTTAACGATCCGACGCTGTCAGAGCTGGTTCGTATGGGCGTCAGCGACAACCTGTCTTTGAAGCAGTACGCAGCGCGAATTTATCAGTATCAGGCGCAAATCGGCGTTGTTCGATCCGATATGTTTCCTGCGTTCCGGGAATCGGGAATGTACAATTACAACAAAGGCGTAAGTTCGGAATCTCAATCCTGGACGTTAAGTACAGACATGAGTTGGGAGCTGGACTTCTTTGGTCGTCTTCAACGTCTGACTGAGGCGGCGGTTGCCGACATGGAACAGCAGAACGAAATCTACCGCGACGCTCAGATTATTCTCATTGCGGAAATAGCTCAGAACTACGTCAACGCTCGATTGTATGAACAGCAGATTCGAATTGCCAAAGAGAACATTGCCATTCAAAAGCATACATACGATTTGACCGTTCAAAAGCAACAGCTTGGAACCGCCAGCAAACTGGACGGCGCTCAGGCGCGGGGATCTTGCGCTGGGGTGGAATCGGATTTGGCGACGTATGAAGCACAGTACCAAAAAGCTCTTAATAATTTGAGCGTTCTGACGGGACGCACGCCCGGGTCGATTGACCAGTTGTTCGCTCAGTCCGCGCCAATTCCGACGGCTCCCAATCATCTGATGGTTGGAATTCCGGCGGAGCTGTTGAGAAATCGTCCGGACGTTCGAGCGGCGGAGCAGGCGTTAATAGCGCAGACGTCTCGAGTGGGCGCTGCGATTGGGGACTTGTATCCGAAATTCTCGCTCACCGGCAGTTTTGGAGTCGACGCGATGGACTTCGCGACCGGATTTGAAAGCGGTTTGGCGTCCGGAATTGGACCGTCTTTCCAGTGGAATATTTTCGCCTTTGGCAAGTACCGGAGCAATATCAGCGTTCAGGAATTTCGACAGACGGAATACGTTTTGTCATATCAAAATACCGTGTTAAACGCCGCCAAAGAAGTTGACGACGCTATAGTTGTATACGTCAACGAAAAAGAGCGTTTAGAGAAACTCAACGAAGCCGTTGTTGCGTACGATGAAGCTCTCCAACTGGCTCAGCAAAGGTATTCAGACGGCACCGCCGATTTCCAGCGCGTTCTGGATACGCAGTCCAACAAACTTCGCTACGATCTTCAACAGGTTCAATGTCAGGCGAATCTGGTTAACAGCGTCATAGCTCTCTATAAAGCGTTAGGCGGCGGGGCGCAGAACGTAGAATAGACGGTAGGGAGTAGGGAGTAGGG
>JAZUMX010000870.1:0-5354 GCA_045603865.1 Thermoguttaceae bacterium | reverse complement strand
CATGGAATTTCACCGAAACATTTTCCCCTTTATTTAAAGGAACTGGAATTCCGATATAATCACAGGTTCGAATTAATATTTGAACAACTCGTTGCATTTATGTCGGATTTTGTTCCTGAACTTCCAGGCGAAGAAGTTCCTTCGCTCAGCTCAACCTCCCAACGGGAATAAAAATTCCCTTTGCGGTTTTGCTTCGCTGGAATTTTATCGGACTTCGTTCGGAAATTTTTCTTAACACTTCGTTAAAAAATTTCCTCACATCGTCCGTTTCAAAATTCAGCGAAGCGACACCGACCGACGGGAACTTTATAATACCCGATTTATGGTTAAATTTTTACCCTTTTTTAGTCCAAAAAACAATCAATTACCTTGACATTTAAAACGCTGTTAGTAACGATGCAATATGAAAACAATTAACCATTGAGCGGCGCGAAGCGAAACTCTCGCAACTCGCAACTTTTTACAGCCTCCACCCTTCTCTATACGGAACTTCGATCATAGCGTTCGCAGCGGCGGAGTTCGTTTTTAAGGCGGCGGCGTCCCAGACGAGGTCTTCTCCGGTTCGGTACGCCAAGGTTCCCAAAAGAACGGTTTCGGTCAGACGTCCGCCGTAGCTGAACCGGCACAGGCAGTCTTCCGGCTTGTTGTCGCGAATCGCCTGAAGCCATTCGTTGTGATGCCCGATGGACTTGGGAATCCAGGGTTTGGGCGCCTGATACGACTTGAACTCTTCTTCCGGATACAGGGCGAAATAGTCGTAGTCGGCAACCAGTTGTCCCTTCTCGCCGTCGAACAGGACGGCTTTGTACCGTTCGGGAATGTTCTTTTCTTTGAGGATGTTAGGGCATTTCCCGCCGTCAAGCCAATGGACGGTGCACGCCGGCTGCTCCCCATCTGCTTCGAAGCCGTATTCAATTTCCAGGCTCAGCGGAGTCGTTTCCGGATTGACTTTCGGACCGTCGACGGCTTTAATCGTCTTGCAGTTTTTCAGCTTGAGCGCCCAGAACGCCAAGTCCAGCAGGTGGGTTCCCATGTCTCCCATCGTACCGCTGCCGAACGCCCACCATTTGCGCCACGCCCGGGGAAGATAACAGGGATTATACGGTCGATACTGCGCCGGACCGAGCCAGCAGTCCCAGTTGACATAGTCCGGAACAGGCGGCGTATCCGTCGGAAGCTGAGCGTCCGGCTCATAGCCCCAGGAGTTTCTAAACCAGATATAAACGTTGCGAACCTTGCCGATCGCGCCGGACTGAACGATTTCGACAACGCGTCGATACGTGTCTTCCGCATGAATCTGCGTGCCCATTTGAGTGCAGAGGTTCTTTTCCTCCGCGACGGTTTGCATCAACCGGGTTTCGTAAATGCTGTGCGCCAACGGCTTTTCGCAGTAACAGTGAAGCCCCATTTTCATCGCCATCACAGAAGCCGGCGCGTGCGTATGGTCAGGCGTCGAGACGACAACGGCGTCCAGGTCTTTGACGCTTTCGAGCAGCTTGCGATAGTCGGCAAACTTCTGCGCCTTCGGAGCCGACTTGGCGGCGGTATCCAGAAACCGCGCGTCGATGTCGCACAGAGCGACGATGTTCTCGCCCAAAACGGCGTGATAGTTTGCTGACGCGCGATTGGCGACGCCGATAATCGCCAGGTTCAGCTTGGAACTGGGGGCTTTGTCTTGACAGTACGCGGGAACGGAAACGCTGACAGCCGACAGAGCCGCGGCGCCGGTTCCTGCTTTGAGAAAATCACGGCGGGAAAAATGACTGGACATGGATATTCTCCTTTTACATCTCGAATAACGTGGGTAGGGGATTTCTATTACTAGAACTTCTTTCAGTATATCTGCCTGAAAAAGAAAAAGCAAGAGGGGGAGGGATTAATTCGGAATGCGGAATGCGGAATGCGGAATTACGCAAGCGCTCATCGTTGGTTATGAGCGGGTCAGTCTGGACACGGATTTTACGGATGAAACGGATTCGCGCCGATTGGTTAAATGGAAGGCGGTAACGTAGCGAGTGAAACGAGCGAAGTTCCGCTTTGTTTGTAGTGTACATAGCCATACGACGAAGCCAAAAACCTGCCTCGGATGTAGCCCGTCCCCGGGCTACAACTTGACGGCTTTGCCGTCAAGGATAAGCGGAAGCCTCCAAAAATCCCGAGAACGTGGCAACCGCTCCGACCCGCTGGATCGCGGCTGTCTCAGCCGCAACAGAAAAACAAAAAACTTTTTCGTTCCGAACCCCTCTGTTACTAAACAATCCCCAATAATTTTCAAAAAATATAACAATTCCCCTTGAAAACAATTCAAATAACGTATATAAAATAAGAGTTGTTTATAATCAAGTGTGTAACATCCTTAATTGAAAAGGACAATATATGAAAAGCCGTCTTGTGATAATTCGTAATACAATTTTGTGCGCATGCTTAATCCTGTTAGGCGTTTTTTGTTGCGTCAAGTTTGTTTTTAATTATCAAGGTAACAACGAAGACATTGCTCTTTATTATGCCGTAAAGACAGAAGATTTGGATAGAGTTAAGTTGCTTATTGAACAAGGCGCAGATGTCGACTTAGAAGATAAAGACAAAAAAACGGTCTTGCATTTTGCTGCCGAAAGTGGGAATTTGGAATTGGTTAAATGCCTTGTTGACCATGGCGCTTATATTAATTCGATAGACAGATTTGAAAGATCGGTCTTACATTCTGCCGTCGAAGGCGGTAATTTAGAAGTGGTTAAGTATTTGGTTGAACATAGAGCTAAAATCAACATTAAAAACATCAAAAAGACAGTCTTACAGCTTGCCGCAGAACGAGGCAATCTGGAAATTGTGAAATATTTGGTTGAACATGGAGCTTACCTCAACATAAAAGGCGAAGACAGTAGAACAGCCTTGCATTTTGCCATTCGAAGTAATAATGTTGAAGTAATTAATTACTTGATTGAACAAGGCGCTGACGTCAACGAAAGAGATAAATATGGGAATACAGTCTTGCATGATGCTGCTAAAAGCGGTAATCTGGAACTTGTTAAATGGCTCATTGAGCATGGAGTTGACATCAATGCTATGAATTATGACAATAAAGGAGTCGATTATTATGCCGCTAAGAGCGGAAATCTGGAATTGATTAAATGGCTGGTTGGACGAGGGGGTAATGTCAACGCTGAAAATAATTACAGTGCGGTCTTATACGTTGTCGCTGAATATGGTAATCTGGAAACGATGAAATGTTTAATGGAACAAGGTTCTGAAGTAAACGCTGAAAATAAGTACAAAGATACTGCCTTATATAATGCTGCTGAAAAAGACAATTGGGAATTGGTTAAATATTTGGTTGAACAAGGGGCTGACGTCAACGCAAAAGATGGTTTAGGAAAGACTGTCTTGCATTCTGTCGCTGAGAAAGGCAATCTGGAAATGATTAAATATTTGGTTGAACACGGCGCCGACGTCAACGCAAAAGATTGTTTCGAGTGGACGACCTTGTTTTATGCTGCCCAAAGCGGTAATCCGGAAGTTGTTAAATGGCTAATTGAAAAGGGGTTGGATGTCAATGCAAAAGACAGAGATGGATGGATGGTTTTGGATAATGCCGTTCGAAGGAGAAGAAATCCGGCTTTGCTTAAAACGCTGGTTGAAGGAGGACTGGACGTCAACGCAAAAGACAATGCAGGAAAAACAATCTTGGATTATGTCGCATTTGATGATGATCCTATGGTGTATAGCTGGTTGATAAAACATGGCGCCCAAAAATCTAAGCGATAGTTGATCGGACGTTCCGTCCGCCCTTGAAAAAACTTGCGGTCGCCAGCAAGCTGGCTCCCTTTTTAGGAAAGTTTTTTCAAGGGAATTATAACGAGATTTTAATTCAATAAAAAAAGCGGGGAAAACCCTTTTTCAAAAAAAGGTTCTTCCCCTCAAACTCCCCTTTCCAAAAAACTTTAGTAAGGGGAGAGAATTACTGTAAGAAGCGGAAAAAACCAATCGGCGCGAATCCGTTTCATCCGTCAAATCCGTGAACGGACTGACCCGCTCACGACCATTGCGGAGCGCGAAGCGTAATTGCTAATTGCTCATTGCTAATTGCTAATTACTACAGCGTCCATCCTTCTCTGTACGGAACTTCGATCATCGCGTTGGCGGTTTCGGAGTTCGTCTTCATGGCTTTGGCGTCCCAGATAAGATCTTCGCCGGTACGGTACGCTAAAGCGCCAAGGAGAATCGTTTCTGTCAAGCGGCCGCCGTAGCTGAACCGGCAAAGGCAGTCTTCCGGTTTGTTGTCGCGAATCGCCTGCAGCCATTCCTGATGATGACCGATGGATTTGGCAATCCAGGGTTGCGGAGCTTGATAGTTTTTGAAGTTCTCAACCGGATAGAGGACGCGAGAGCCGTAGTCAGCAAAGAGCAGTCCCTTTTCGCCGTCGAACAGAACGCCCATAAAGCGGTCGGGAATGTTCTTCTGTTTGAGGATGTCCGGACGCTTTCCGCCGTCGAGCCAGTGCAGATTAACAGCCGGCTGTTCGCCGTCGGCTTCGAACGTATAGTCAATTTCCAAATTGAGCGGGCAACATTCCGGGTTGACCGCAGGACCGTCAACGACTTTGATTGTCTTGCAGTTCTTGAGCTTGAGCGCCCAGAACGCCAAGTCCATGATGTGAGCCGCCATGTCGCCCAGCGTGCCGTTGCCGAAATCCCACCATTTGCGCCAGTTGGCGGGCAAGTAACAGGGATTATACGGACGCATCGCGGCGGGACCGATCCAGCAGTCCCAATCAATGTGAGCGGGAACGGCAGGCGCGTCGGTTGGACGTTTGGCGTCAGCCGGGAACCCCCAGCCTTTTCCGCACCAGACGTAAACGTCGTGCACCTTGCCGACGGCGCCGGACTGAACCATTTCGACAACGCGTCGATAGTTGTCTTCCGCGTGAATTTGCGTTCCCATCTGCGTGCAGAGCTTCTTTTCAGCGGCGACTTCCTGCATAACGCGGGCTTCGCGAATGTCGTGCGTCAGAGGCTTTTCGCAATAGCAGTGAATTCCCATTCGCATTGCCATCACAGACGGTCCGGCGTGGGTGTGGTCGGGCGTAGAAACGACGATGCCGTCAATGTCCTTGACGGTTTCGAGCATTTTGCGGTAATCCTGGAACTTTTGCGCCTGCGGAGCGGCTTTAGCGGCATTGTTAAGTCTGTTCATATCAATGTCGCACAAAGCGAGGATGTTTTCGGACAGCACGGCGTGATAGTTAGCCTCGCCTCGACCGGCAGGTCCGACAATTACCAGATTCAGCTTGGAACTGGGGGCTTTATCCTGACAGTACGCGGGAACGGCAACGCTGACAGCCGACAGCGCGGCGGCT
>JAZUMX010000869.1:0-3715 GCA_045603865.1 Thermoguttaceae bacterium | reverse complement strand
CAGCGGGACTATCTCGGAAACGTTGAACAGCAGATTATTACTGTTGACGAATACGGTCACAGAAGGGTCAACAGCCGGCACAGTTTTTTGCAAAACGAAAACGGTTCTAGTTTGCAGACGTCAAATCAGGGGACGTTTATTCAAAGCTCTCCCTCAGTCTCAACGACCGCGCCAGGCGCTAATATCAACCAGGGACGCGTTCCGCCGTCAGAGGATTCCATTTCAGAACAGTTCTCTTCGCCAGACGGCTCTGAAACGTTAAATCAGACGGGTTCTGCAGCGGATTCAGAATTATCTGAACTGTTACAGCCGATTCAAACGAACGAATTTCAAAGCGATGTAGACAGGTCGCCTTCTCCGCCGCTATCGGACTTTTTCCAGAACGCTGAATCGCAGCCTGAATTCCAGCCTGAAGAAACGACAAACCTGGCAAACGGTCAACCGCGTCAACGCAAAGTTCCGCCTTCCGGACCGACAATTAAACCGTTCAGACGGAAAAAGTAGGTTTCCGGCGTTACGTTTCTCTGTGGAGGAAAAAACGATATTGACGCTATCTACGTCTGCTCAGGAACCGACCACGTCGGCGCGGGCTGGGAGCGGCGCTTTGCCGCCTACTCCACCGCTCGAATCTTTTTCCATTCCGCGACCGCGAGCTGGTCGCACTTTTCATTTTCCGGATGCCCTTTATGTCCGGGAACGTAGGTGTATTTAATTTTGTGAATTTGGTTTAATTCATCCAGCGTCTTCCACAAATCGACATTTTTGACGGGCTTTCCGTCAGCGAGTTTCCAACCTTTCTTTTTCCAGGAGGAAATCCATTTTGTCAGCCCGTTGCCGACGTAAGAACTGTCAGAAACCAATTCTACACAAACCGGACGGGTCAGAGCCTGCAATCCCTGGATAACCGCCATGAGTTCCATGCGGTTGTTGGTCGTGTTTTCTTCTCCGCCGGAACGAACCTTTTCGCGTCCGGACGCTTTATGCCGAAGAATATACGCCCAGCCGCCCGGTCCGGGATTGCCGCTGCACGCTCCGTCAGTATATAAAATCACTTCACACATATTAAAAATTATAGAAATTTTAAAAAAAATAACAACCCGGGGTAAACAAATACTCTTTCGTTTTTTTGTATAAATAAAACTTTTTTGCCCCCCCTTGATAAAGAGCAATTTCGTGGTATATTCTATTTCAACAATTGCCGGAGTGGCGGAATGGCAGACGCGATGGATTCAAAATCCATTGTCCGCAAGGATGTGTGGGTTCGACTCCCACCTCCGGTATCCAGTTCCCTCGCATTATTAGCGGGGGATTTTTTTTGCTCTATAAACATTCCTGTTACGGTTCAAATCGTGATAGGTCTTTTTTCTTTGACAGTCCTTTCTTCTACCTAACTTTCCCATCGAATGTATCGATTATGACGGTTGTATCGATTGTATTGGCGTTTTTTTGTTTTTTCAGGATTTTTTCTAAAATTCTGACTTTAATTCTTATTTCTTGACCTATACTCATATACTACAAAGAAGGAGTATTATATCATGAATAAGACTTATTGCGCATTGTGCGGAATTTTGCTTATTGCCGCTGCGATTCTGTTGGGGTTGTCCCTGGCGGGTTATACGCCGTCGGACTCCATGATGGGGAACTATTACCCCGCCCATGACCCGGAATCGATCAGCAATCCCTGCGGATACTGGGGCGCCTGGATTTCCGAGCAGCTGTTTTATTACGTGGGCTGGGGCGCCTATATACTCTTGACGTCGCTGATTGCCTACGCCTGGCTGACGATTTCCCGTCAGGCGATAGATCATCATATTTTCCGCGCTTTCGGCTGGTGGATGGGGCTTATCGGAACGTTAATCTGTTTTGCTTTGCTGTTTAACGATTCGATGTTTTCTTCGCTGCCGTACGGTCCCGGCGGGCTGGTCGGCTATCAGGCGAAACAGTTTCTTCACAGTCAGCTGTCCTATCTTGGAACGTTAATTGTTGGCGTAAGTCTGATGCTTTTCGGCGGGATTATGTGCGCTGAAAACATGATGTACTTTTTGTTGAACCTGTTCATTTTGCGCCCGGCGAAGAAGATGTACCGCCTTTGGATTGCCGATGGACGCGAACCGACTCCGCAATTGGCTGTTGAAGGGGCGGGCGCCGCTTTAGTAAACAAAGAGCCAGAAAAGAAACCGGAGCCGGAGAGCAAACACGAAGAAAAAGCGTCCTCCTCGCAACTCGCAACTCGCAACTCGCAACTTTCCTCCAGCATGGACAAGGGCGACAACAAAGGCTGGTTCTGGAATCGAGTTCTGCCGAAGTCGAAAACGCCGAAGCCGGAAATTCAGCTTCCAGAACCCGATAAGCAGCTTAAACTTGTATCGTCAGACGAAATCGACGAGGAACTGGTTGAAGCTCTGGCTGGTTCGCCAGAGAAGGTTAAAGAGCCGTACAAGCTCCCGCCGATCGAGCTGCTCAAGCCGCCGGTTGTGTTCAATCAGGAAGCGTATGAAGAGGAAATTCAGAATACGTCGTCGCTGCTGCAAACGACCATGGCGGACTACGGCGTCAACGTTGAAGTGGTTGACCATCAAACCGGTCCAATTTTGACGATGTACGAAATCAAGCCGGAACGCGGCACCCGTTTGAACAAGATTTCCTGCTTGACGGACGATTTGTCTATCGCCATGAAGACGGGCGGCGGCGTGCGAATTGTCGCGCCCTTGCCGGGCAAGAACACGATTGGAATTGAAATCCCCAACAAGAACAAAAAATCCGTTCGGTTCCGGGAAGTCCTTGAGGAATCCATGGAGCAGACGAAGGGCATGAACATCCCGATTTACCTGGGCTGCGACGTTGCTGGCGCGCCAATTTACGCCGACCTCGCCAAACTGCCGCACCTGCTCATCGCCGGTCAGACGGGTTCCGGTAAATCCGTATGCTTGCACTCGATTATCGCGTCCATGCTCATGACGCGGTCACCGTCGCAGGTTCGCTTGCTGATGATCGACCCGAAGATGGTTGAACTGTCGCAATACAAGAGCATTCCGCACCTGATGCACCCCGTTGTAACGGACATGAAAAAGGCGGAAGCCCTCCTGGCGTGGGCGGTCGAAAAGATGGAAGAACGTTACAATCTGCTGGCGCAGGCGGGCGTTCGTCACATTTCGCAGTACAACAACCTGACTCAGGAAGAGCGTCTGGCGAGAATCAAGCCGCAGACGGAAGAAGAGCGTCAGAAGATTCCGGAAAACATGCCGTTTATCGTTATTATCGCCGACGAAATGGCGGATATGATGATGACCTGTCCGAAGGAAGTGGAATCGCACATTATCCGTTTGGCGCAAAAGAGCCGCGCTGTTGGAATTCACCTGATTCTGGCGACGCAAAAGCCGATTAAACAGGTCGTTACCAGCTTGATTAAATCGAACCTGCCGGCTCGAATTTCGTTCAAGGTTACCAGCAACATCGACAGCCGCGTCGTTTTGGAAATGATTGGCGCGGAAAAGCTGATGGGGTCTGGCGACATGCTCTTTGTCCGCAACGGGCCTGCGTCGCTCATCCGCGGTCAGGGCGCGTTTCTCGACGACGAAGAGATCGAACGTCTGGTTCGTTATGTCGGGAAAGAGGATCAGGTGTTTGAACAGGATCTGGTTCAGTATACCGAAAACGCCGTTGAAGAAAGCGCACCCGGCGGCGCGCCTGGAGAGGACATGTCCTCTAAAGACGA
>JAZUMX010000868.1:0-3613 GCA_045603865.1 Thermoguttaceae bacterium | reverse complement strand
TCGGCTCTTCGCCCCCATTGAACACCCTCGCTTCAATCCGGTTCTTCCCCGGCATGTACGCTGAGCCGACAAAGAGCTTTTCAGCAAACTTGAAGTTGTAACACGTCCCGACGGTTTGACCGTTGACGGCAAGCGTGCATTTGTTGTCGGCGGCAATCGCGGCGACGGCTTGCCCGCTGTAGTCGCTGGAAAGCTCAATCTCCCGAACAAACGTCTTTTCAACGCCCGGTTCAACTCGATAATAATTGCGATCAGACCAAACCCATTTTGCCTTTTGAATGGTCTGGTTGAGGTTGAAGCCGTCCTGTTCAAACTGCGACGGCAGCGATTCCGGCAGGAAGTCCGTCAGTTGAGCAACGCGTTTGTCTTGATCCAGTTCCGCCAGCGACGGCGACTGTTTCGGACGCTTCCCGACGATAACAGCGCCGGCATCGTGAAGCTGACGCAGCTTTTCAGCAAGCGCAACTGTCATGGCATCGCAGTCCGGCAGAACCAAAACGGAATACGTCATGCCGTCCGGGAAAACGATTCGACCGTCTTTGACTGATGCGCGTTCAATGAGCGTGTCGGGACAGCAGCCATCAAAGTTGTATTCCATCCGCTCGGGAAACTCGATCAACGACATGGAGGAATTGGGCGGCGTAAACACCGTCGGCGCGCCTTCCCTGTCCAAATAGAGAATGTCCGCCGAGGGCAGCCCGCGCTGTAACAGAGCCTGACATCGGGCGACATACAGATGATACGCGCCCGCCATGTTCCACCATGTTTGCGTCCTGTCCCAATGAACCCCGTGATGCGCCAGCGAAAACCCTGGGCGGTTGTCGTCGGTCGGTTGATGGAACATTCGGTGGAAGATAAACCGGTTAATCCCGGCGCACAGCGCCCAGTCCGTTTGCTGTTTCATAACTCCCGGGTACTGGCGCCATCGGTCGTTGGTCGACGTGAACGCCTCCGCGCCAATAATCTTCTTTCCGCAGGTGTGACCGCTGGAAACTGCTTCGATAACGCTGAATTCCGAATTTAATCCATAATTATGCGACCAGAATTCCCCCATCGGGACGTCCGCCGAGCGGAACAGGTACAAGTCGCCCGCCGGGTTGAGGTCGTACGCCTCCGTCGAGAACTTCAAGCCCCGCTGAGCGCCGACGCGTTTCATGTACTCGACGTTGTTTTCATAGACGAGTTCCTGCGACGTGCGTCGCAAATCCCAGAGAAACCGCTCGGACTTCTCGACGCTCTCGACCGGAACGCCAAACATGACCGGCGTCCACGGCAGCGGGTCGTAGCCGCGCTTTTCGATAAAATGACGGCGGAAATTTTCCGACCAGTTCTGAGAACTCATCTCCCAGCTGTCGTGATGTAACGTTGAAAACTTGCCCACGTCCAGGATTTTGGACAGGAATTCCGAATACTGGCGATCGAATCCGGTCTTCTCGAACTTGTCACATTCCAAGCCTAGCCCGGAACTCGGCGCCGGACGCGTTGTCTGTCCCGTCAGACGGCACCCCAGACGCAGAATCGTCCAGTCGCCCTGCGGAAGCGTCCATGGGAGTTTACCGTTGGCGTCCATAAACCGGGAGACGTCGATAATCCTGTCAAACTCAACAACGGCGTCCGCGGGCGCTTCAGTTGTAACAGGCGACAAATACGGCTTAACGCCGCGTACGGACGAGTACGGCGGACGATAAAACAGAGCTTTCTCTTCCCAGTCGGCAAGACGGTATTCCTCTTTCGGCGTCGGATAGGCAACGACGGCGACGTCTCGATAGAAATTCTCCCACGCATGTTTGCAGTTGTCTAACGACCCCATTCCGAAATAGGGAACTCGCGGTTGAGGAACCGGCAACTCGACTTCGACCGCGCCTGGTCCGGAGACTTTTGTAACAGAACAGCGCAGATGCTGCATGGAATCTTCCGGCTCAATCCACGACCCGCCCGCGCCGCACCAGCCGGGACCGGCGGGAATGGTCAGGTCGATTCCCCGCTTTTCCGCTTCCGCCGCTGCGAATCGCCAGCAGTCCAGCCATTCCGGCGACAGGTACTTGACCTTTGCCTGCGTCGACCCCAGCGAGACTTCAAGAGGAATCGCGCGCGCCAGCCCTGCCTGGTTCATCGCCGTCAGGTCAGCCGCCATGCCCTCTTTGGACATGTTTCCGTTCATGAAAAACCAGTAAGCGCCCGGTTTCGCCTCCTGCGGGGGAGAAAGGAAATCGTCCAGAAGGGCGGTGGAAGCGCTGTCCAGTTCCGCCGCGTTGATTAGCCCTAACATGCCGGGCGCCGCCAGTAACGACGTTCCAGCTAAAACGGTTTTCAAAAATGTTCGTCGAGATGCGTTCATGTGAATTGGATGTCGTTAAATATTAAAAAGGATAAAAATTGGGGACAATTAAATAACTGACAACGATCGCGATTTGAATTAAAATCAGCCAATGAACAGAGTATTTGTCTGCGTTCGTTTCTTTTCTGCATAAAAGAATAATCCCATATACAGAATTTAACACCGTCAGAACAACCTGACAGAGGATTATCTTTTCCGCTGTAGTCGTTTTATAAACTGAGCTTCCATTGAATTGAGGGATCCCCCTCTCCAGCAAAACCGGACAGAGAAACGCAAGCAAACACAATACAATGTTCACGAAGAACAAAATATAAAACAACCGGATGGAGCGGTTCATAATCTATATTGCAGTTTTATCTCGATTCGGGAAAATCATATCAAGTTAATGGCTAAAAAACAATTCCTGAAACGTATGCGAACGAAATCGTTCATACATAACCTTAATTGGATCTAATATAAAATTATAGTCCAAACCAGCGCAAAATAAAATTAAAAAGATACTCGCTATATAAACCATGAGTATCATTACAAATTCAAATATACAATCTTTAGCGGTTCTGTATAATAAACGAGGAGCGTCTGACTCCGGGTTAATATAATCTGAATTATATGAAAACGCACGTATTAATAATTCCAAAAAAGCCCCAATTGTGTGTATTGTCAGAATTACAAATACGAAGTTCTTTGTTAATTCCTCGTCATACATAAATCTGCAATAAAGCGCTGCAATTGTAAATAATAAGCTGAAGCAAACGCACCTTGTAAGACCGTCATATTTATAAAAGGCATAATCATGGAATATCTCCATTTGACTTTTCATTTGATTTTTATGTACGGATAATTGATATGCCATACAGGACTAAACGTGATAAATGGAAAGCGATAAAAACGCTATTAAAGCGTAACTTCGTTCGCTAACGCTAACTGCGTTACCGCCTTTCATTACTTTGCGTTCTTTGCGGCTTAAAATTCTTTAGCGGACTTACGTCCGCGATCCAGAATGGTTTTTGGCTGCGTCGCAGGAAGTCAGCGGGACGTTCCCAATCGTTTCAGTGTCTTTTTCTCTCGACCTTCGTTGAAGGACGAGAGAAAAAGAGTGTTAGACGATATTTATTTTATTTTTCTCTTTTATCGTGGGTTTCACCCACGGCTAGAAATATTGAACCGCTATGCGGTTCTAGCTGACCGCTTCGCGTCCGATTTTTATTACTTCGCGAACTTTGCGTGAGGCTTTCCGGGGGCTAACGCACCCCGGCTCGCCTACTGCCTACTGCC
>JAZUMX010000867.1:0-11595 GCA_045603865.1 Thermoguttaceae bacterium | reverse complement strand
GTCAGCATTACAGAAAACTGCTCGGCTGCCTTGGCATACTCTCGAAGCAGAACAAGGCAAACCCCGCGATTATACAGGGCGTAGTCCATCTGTTCAAACTTGTCAATTCCCTCTGCCTTCGGATTGCAGGCAAAAGCGTACTGTTTTTCCGCCTCCGCAAATTTACCGGTGATGTACAGGGCGTCGCCCGCTAAAACCGCAGCGTTATAAACGTCCGGATACCGATTATTCCATTTTTTGGAAAACTCCGTTGCCAATTTGATGCACGGCTCGTACGATTTCTGTTTGAAGAGGATGTATCCCGATTTCAGATACGCTTCCGGAGCGAACTCATAGCCAGGCGATTTTTGCCAAATCTCGTCGAACAGTTTTTTTGCCTCGACCAGGTTATTCATCTTTTCGAATAACTTTGCAAGATTGAATTTCGCATAAAGTACGTAATCAGAATCCGGGAATTCTTTGATCAGCGTTTCAAAACAAACCTGGGCGTCTTTCGCCATGGCAGGATTTTTCTCCGCCAGACGTTCAGAACTCAAGCCGCAAAACAACAACGCTTCCGCTTTTTTAGACGCCTTGTCCCCAGACTTGAGAACCTCATCCAAATCTCGTTTGGCTTCTTCAAACTTTTGAAGTTCGTAGAAGCACAAACCGCGATTGTACTTTGCCTCAAGCGCCATCGAAGATTGAGGATATTTTTTCAGAAACTCATTCCATTGCTTCAGCGCGTTGTCGTATAAACCGTCAATTTGCATCTTCTGAGCTACATTGAATTGACGTTCCTGACTGTATTGCGACGGCTGACTGTCAGACGCCTTGTCTTCAGCGTATCCAACAGCGGTAAGCGCCAGAAATAAAATCGGTAATAATCTTATATTGTTCATCTGGTTGAAAGTTAATTGTCTGCAACGGCTTTTATTTAAAAACCTTTTCGTCTGCTGAGCGCTTATGAAAAAATCAAATGCCAACAGAGTGGATTTGAAACGCTTTATATTTTCTCCTATTAATATTTTAGCGCTTTTTTATAAAATTGTCCACCCATGGCGCAAAAAAATTTGAAAATTGATAACAATAATATAAAAACCGTTTTCGACGCCCTGACGTTCATCAGCAGCAAAAGGTTGGATTTGAAAGAGACTCTTTGAATCTTGCCGCATAGCGCTTAAAACGAACCTTTTTTGCTCAGGCGCGTAGTTACCTGTATGTCAAAGAATCATCAAGACGCCCTCCCTCCTGGAATATGGGGAAAATGACGAATTTAATCAAACTGTCAATTCCACGAAATGCAACGCGCCGAGGGAAATAATCGACTTTTTTATTATTTTTTTAAAAAAAGTCGTTGCAAGATGGACGCTTTGAGGTACAATAGAGAGAAAGTTTGAGGACGTGAATCGAGTTGAGCAGGAGCGGTATCCTGTTTATTTCTCACATTCATCTCCTTTTTACTCACATTTCATTTTAAACCAACCTTTTTATTATTATCCATGAGCAATAACTTTCCTGGCGGGTTCAGAAATTACGACGAGTACGACGAAGACTTCGACGATGAATTCGATGAAGATTTCGACGATACTTTTGAAGAAGACTTTGACGAAGACTTCAACAATGCCGACTTTAATCGCGACGACGACGATGACGAAGACTTGGACGAAGCCACTCAGCTGGCGCGTTTCGGGCAATTCCTGGTCGATGACGAAGAAGAGGAAAAAGACGAGCCGGAACCCTACGGCCGAGATGAAGAAGACGAAGCAGACCTGCTCAAACCGACGGGCATGAAACTCGACAAAAAACGAGACAAAAAGACCGAAAAGAAATCCGCCAAAAAATCTGATAAGAAATCCGATAAGAAAGCGGACAAAAAAGATTCCAATATCTTTTCAAGCAGTTCCGTTGAAGATCTTCCCGAAGACGACGAAATGCTCGAAGAAGATTCGTCTGAATTTGACGAAGGGCTTATCGAAGACGACGGCTATTCAGACTACGATTATTAGTAGACAGCTGGCAGTAGGCAATAATTCCTACTGCCTACTGCCTACTGCCTAATGCCTAATGCCTCAATTCCCCATTTTTTATCCCCAGTTTCATGTTACACATCAGACAAGAAGTTAAAGAAGCCGTTGATTATATTCGAACTCGCTGGACTGGAACGCCTAAAGTCGGCGTCATTCTCGGCACCGGTTTGGGAGGCGTTGCGGAAAGCATTGACCAGGAAGCCGTCTTCGACTACGAAGACATCCCGCATTTTCCAACGTCAACGGTTGAACAGCACGCCGGCAAACTCATCTGCGGCAAAATCAACGGCATGGACGTCGTCGCCATGGAAGGACGCTTTCATTATTATGAGGGCTATTCCATGCAGCAGATCACGTTCCCTGTTCGCGTTATGAAAGCGCTGGGAGCGGATACGCTTATCGTCTCCGCCGCCGCCGGAGGATTGAACCCCATGCACCGCCGCGGCGACATCATCGTCGTTGACGACCACATTAATCTCATGGGAAGCAACCCGCTTATTGGCGTCAATGACGATCAACTCGGTCCCCGTTGGCCGGACATGGTAGAGCCGTACAATCAGGAACTCGTTTCTGAAGCGTTACAGATTGCTCTGGACGGGGGCATTACCGCTCATCGCGGAGTTTACGTTGCCCTTTCCGGACCGTGTCTGGAAACGCGAGCTGAATATCGATTCCTTAAAGCTATCGGCGCAGACGTCGTCGGCATGTCAACGGTTCCAGAAGTTATTGTCGCGGTTCATTCCGGCATGAAAGTTTTGGGGCTGGTTGTTATAACAGACATGGGTCTGGCGGACGCTCTCAAGCCGGTCAATATCGAAGAAATCATCGAAACGGCAAACACCGCCGCTCCGAAACTGGCGCATATTGTCCTGGAAGTTCTTAAACGCCAGGCAAACGCCTAGAAAACAGCGGACAATCGACGCAGCTATACTTGGCTGCGTCCCCCATCTTGATTTGCTCTGCAACAGGGCGTATTTGTGATTTACGCCCTGCGAATTATTCTTCCCCTATCCCCTTGTCTTGATTCAAACGTTGTGTATAATATATAATATAAAGAACAGGGAGCGCGGATTATTCCCTATTCCTTGAACTACTTAAGCATTAACCCACAACCTATTCACCATGTCCGAACGTTATCCACACCTGAAAGAACAAGACCCCGAGATTTACGCCCTGATTCAGAAACAAGCGGCTTACGAAGCCTCCACGCTTAAAATGATTGCGTCTGAAAACTACGCGTCGTACAGCGTTCTGGAAGCGACCGGTTCATCTCTGACCAACAAATACGCTGAAGGTTATCCCGCCGCCCGATATTACGAAGGCAACGAAGTTATCGACGAAGTCGAAAACCTCTGCATCAATCGTCTGAAACAAGTCTTCGGAGCGGAACACGCCAACGTTCAGCCGCTGTCCGGCTCCCCGGCGAACTCGGCTGTCTATCGCGCTGTCATGGCTGGCGCCGAAAAGGTGATGGGCATGCCCGTCAACCTGGGCGGACACCTCACTCACGGATGGAAGGTCAACTTCTCCGGCATGGATTACACGCAAGTCCCGTTCGGACCGTCTCCGGAAACCGGTTTGCTGGACTACGACCAGATTCGCGAAATCGCCAAGGCGGAACGCCCCCGCATGATTTGGTGCGGCGCAACAGCGTATCCTCGTCGTATCGACTACGAAAAGTTTGCTGAGATTGCGGCGGAGGTCGACGCCTATCTGGTCGCGGACATCGCGCATATTTCCGGCTTGATCGCCGGCGGCGCCCTGCCCTCCCCGGTTCCGTACTGCGACATTGTTACAAGCACAACCCACAAAATGATGCGCGGTCCTCGCAGCGGATTCATCCTCTGCAAAGAAGCCGACCGCTATCAGGAAAAATACTATCCAACCAGCAAGTTCAACCTTGCCAAGCGTATTGACCGCGCCGTCTTCCCCGGACTGCAGGGCGGACCTCACGAAAACGTTATCGCCGCCATGGCAGTCGCCTTTGGCGAAGCGCTCAAGCCGGAATTCAAAGACTACGCCGCGCAGGTTATCAAAAACGCTCGACACTTGGGCGAATGTCTGGTTAAAGAGGGTATCAACCTCGCCACCGGCGGAACGGACACCCACATGCTTCTGCTCGACTTCCGCAAGGAAGAATTCACCGGCAAAGACATGTCCGACGCTCTCGCCAAGGCGGGAATTATCGCCAACTTCAACATGGTTCCCGGCGATCAGCGCAAACCCGCCGTTACCAGCGGCGTCCGTATGGGAACAGGCGCTCTGACAACCATGGGCATGAAAGAAAACGACATGGAACAGGTCGCCAGCTGGATCGTCCGAATCGTTCGCGCCATGCCGGACGCCTCCGTCGTCTCAGCTCAGATTCGCGGCGAAGTTGCCGAGTACTGCAAGCAGTTCAAGGTTCCCGGACTGTGCGAACAATAAGCATTTGTCAATTAGCAGTTGGTAATTGGCGTAAGTAAGCGTTTACTAACTACTGCCTATTGCCTACTGCCTACTGCCTATCCATATGTCAGAAACAAACAGTGAAACACTGTCGCCTCAAATCAACATTTTCCTGGATAGTAAAGATTACATTTACAGTCCGGGAGATTGTTTGACAGGCTCATACAGAATTCTGGACGTTCAAACCGACCAGATCAATTCTGTTGAGATGGCTGTATTGTGGCATACTGAAGGCAAAGGCGACGAGGATATGGCAATTATAGATTACCATTCCCTTTCTCGCCAAAGAGAAGACTGGATCAACCCGCGAACCCCTGGCAAAATCGAAACGACTTTGCCTTTGGCGCCGTTAAGTTACGAAGGAACGATTATCAAAATTCGTTGGTTGGTTCGCGTTCGCTTGACTCTCGTTTCCGGAGAAGAAATCATTGCAGAACGCGGCTTTTTCGTGAAAAACAAAAAATAAATCAAACTTTTTTCCATTCTATTGCGTATAAATGGCAGGTTCTGTAAAAAAAGCCGATAAAACCCCAGACGATGCGTTTAATTATTTAGACGCTTTAGACGAGGAATTGCTTGAAAGATTCAACTTTCAAAAGGATTCTCGCGCTCTTGAGGTTTTGATTCAGCGATACGAATCTCCGCTGTTTAATTATCTTTTTAGATATTTAGGCAATCGCGAGGCCGCCGAGGACGTGTTCCAGGCGTCTTTTTTACAGGTCTATTCCAAAAGCGAACAGTTTGACCCGTCCAAAAAGTTTAAGCCGTGGCTGTACACGGTTGCAACCAATCAGGCAATAGATTATCAACGCCGCAATCATCGGAAAACAACTATTAGCCTGGACGTTTCATACGGAACAGACGCCGACGAATCAACTGGTTCGCTGCAGGAAATTTTAGAGTCCGCAGAAAAAGATCCGTCTTTTTCCATGGATACTGCCGAGCAGGCGCAGCGAGTTCGCGCCGCTGTCAATGAACTTCCAGACATCCTTCGAGAAACCGTCAACCTGGTTTATTTTGAAGACTTGAAGTACAAAGACGCTGCCGATATTTTAGGCGTTCCTGTTGGAACGGTCAAAAGCCGTCTCCACGCAGCAATGAAAAAGCTGGCTGAAAAACTGGTTGGACCAATTCAGACAGACGAGTAACTTAAAGCAATTATTTAATCCTGATAAATTATTCCGTTTTTACCGATAATATCAAAAGACGGTTACAATAACAATTATTTTGATTATATCAATTAAACTTATATCCCCTTTTTATAGGCGACGATTCCCCGCTAAACGGCGCGCCATACATTTCGCCGTTTAGCAAATTTAAGCGTAGGCTTTATGCCTGAGTACTGTATCATGAACGAAAACGATATCAATGTTTTGTTGGATCATTTTGTTGGAGGTTTAGATTCCACAGAATCTGCAAGCGTTACTCAAAAAATTAATTCGCTTCCGCTGTGGTCTAAAACGTATAAACAGGTAACCCATGTTTTTGGCAGTCTTAACGCATTAAAAGAACAGGAAAGTCAACAAACGGCTCCAGAGGGTCTGGCAAACAAAACGCTTCAAAGAATTCTTGAACAGCAAAAAACTCAGCATAACGCTTCTCAATTTTTCGCTCAAAAGTCAACCGAGTCCGAACAAACATTCAGTTCCACTCGCTCCAAACGTCATTTCTCAGTTAAACCGTCCTTTTTGGCGCTTTCCGCTTGCACCGGATTTCTGTTAGTTTTCGTTATTGCGTCTTTAACGTTCAATTATCGAAACCCCTCTTCCGATCCCGATACATCATTCGTTAAGGACGGCGCGACTGTCAATAATTCAATTAACGATTCTTATAATTACGCTTTATCAAGTTCATTTCGACAACCGTCATCGTCGTACATCTTCTGTACGGATTCCAATTCAGAAGCTTCGACGCCAATTCCGTTTTCCAACAACTTTGTTATCAATTCTTCTGAACAACTGGTAGACTTAAACCCGTCGTCTGGAGTTACTTTTTCAGAACCTTCGGATCATACGGTTAAAATGAACTGCTGTGATAATTTTGCCGTTTTCGCATCCCAACCGGATGGACGTCCAATTGTTGTGGTTCAGCCGCGGCATTTGCCGGACGAACTGAAAAATATTCAGAGCGTCGTTAACCCGCAAAACGTCAACATTGTAACGCCTGTCAATTATCAATGACAGTTTCGTTGGTTGCAATCCAATAGCAGTTTGCGATTTCTGTTAACATTCAGAAACGCCTGTCTTTTCCCGTTCGAGTCTTGGTATTAAATGATTAAACTCATTTGTCGACTGACGCTTGGTTTTCTCCTGCTGTTGTCGACAATGACGTTTATTCTGGTTAACGTTCCCGTTGTTCGAGACGTCGCCAAAAGCAAAATGCCGCTGGTTTTCGTTTCCGTCGGGATTTCAGAAACGCTGGCTTTTCTTACCATTTGCGGGATGTTGTACGCTTACAACGTTCTCAATATCTGGAAAAAGCGCATTGGCGCAGAAGGCGAATTTTTCGTTCTGCTGCTTACCGGTTTTTCCGCCTGGGCGACGCTCCGATTTCCTATCTGGACGCGCTGGGGGTTCATAAAACGGTTCTGTGAGCTGCAATCCATCGACGCCAGTAAATACGAAGATTTGTTCTATCAGCTGGGCGTAGTCGCCGCCGTGATGTGCGTTCCATTTCTGTACGTCGGCTGGCGATGGCTCTACGCCAAATTCATGCCGGGGATTGTTCAGTTCTTTAAGAGTCTGTCCAGAGCGGAGTGGCTGTATTTCAGTCTCTTCTGGGGACTGGGAACCGTTCTGCTTGTAACGATTTCGTTTCAGACGTCGGTTTTTACGTTTCCTATGCCGATAGAAAAGCCGGACGAAGAATTCCCGATGGGAATTTCCGTCAGCGACTCTGCGCTGCTGATTAACGGAGATACGTTCTGTAACAACACGTCCAGCGCCAACGACGTCCGTCAGCCGCTGTTTGCGATTTTCAGCGCTCCGTTTGCGATGTTCTCTCACATCATGGCGGCGACTCTTTGCCTGACTCTGCCAGGCGTCTTTGAATACAAGTACATTTACGCTATCGCTATTGCTTTTTGGCAGATCGGAGCCTTTGCCGTTGTGGGGCTATTGTTAAGACGAATTGTCGCGTCGTTTACAGACGAGTCCTTTTCCTGGGCGACAGCATTCCTGTACAGCGTCAGCTGGTCAACGGTCATTTTCGCCCTGACGGTAGAGCAATACGCCTTCTCTTTGCTGGCTTTGATTATTTTCATCGCCTACAGCTTTCTGGTTCATCAAAAGCGAAGCGACGAGGTTCAGCAAGAGAATTCACTCAACTTTTCACTCATTGCCATGGCGGCGATTGGAACGATTACAACCTCGCTCATTCCAGTCGTCTATTTTACCATTGCAACCGCAAAGAAAATCAAATCGTTTGTCAACCAAACCATCGAGATTTTCGCCGTCGGTCTGGGATCTGTTATTGTCTTTAGCAAATTTGGACTGCTGTTCAACCTCAATCAACGAGTAGAAGCGCTGTCCGCCTACGCAGACATGGATTCCAGCCAGCTGGGACCTGTAAGCAAGATTCAGCAATACCTCCATTTCGTCTACTCGACGTTTTTCTCACCCGCGGTGTTTTACAAACACGGAGTTGTACTGGAGGTTTTGCCGCAGGACATTCCTGTAACAGTTTATATCGGCTCAGCGCTCATTTCCGCCGCATGCGCGCTGGGATTTATCCTGTTTTTTAAGAATCGATTCGTCCAATGCTGCGCGCTGTGGCTTCTTTTTGGATTCTTCCTCATGGGCGTTATGGGCTGGGGAAGCCGGGAAAACGGCATGGCTTTGTACGCCTCGTATTTCGCCTGGGCGTATATTCCGCTTGCTGTTCTGCCGGTTTTCAAACTGACAGGAAACAACTACGTCCGATTGGGAACGTCAATTGTTACAATTCTGGCAATTATCGTTGCGCTGGAAACGTTCTCCTCAGTTTGGGAAATCGTCGAGCAGTCCAAAGACTTTATGCTTCTGACGCCTGTTGACAGCTACTTATAGACAGCTGCTTATAATGGAACCTGGACGCTTATCAAGGCTCCGTCTTCTTTTCCATCTTCCCAAAGACAAGCCGCCCGGCGCTGGTCTGTAAAACGCTCGTTACAGTAATTCGAATCAGCTTGCCAATTTCAGAACGACCGTTGTCAACCACAACCATTGTACCGTCTGGCAGATAGCCGCAGCCCTGCTGGGGTTCTTCTCCGGCTTTTACAAGCAAAACCTCCAATTGCTCGCCCGGTACAAAAACCTGCTTCAGCGCGTTGGCTAAATCATTCAAATTCAGAGACGGCGTACCGTGAACCTGAGCCACTTTCGACAGGTTGTAATCGCTCGTGATGAGTTTTCCTTCCAATTGCTTGGTCAGAATTACCAGACGCGAATCCTCTGGGTACTGCATTAATTCCGGAGAATCCGAATCCATGACCCGTAAATCAACTTTGGGATCGTTTTGCAATCGGTTAAGAATATCCAGACCGCGGCGACCTCGCGCACGGCGAAGTTTATCAGAACTTTCAGCAAAATTCTGTATCTCGGAAACTACGCTTCGCGGAATAATTAGCGGGCTGTCGAAAATACCAGTCTCCAAAATATCAACAATACGACCGTCAATCACCGCGGACGTATCCAGAACGTACGGACGCGAACTGCGAACGTCTTTCTTGAATTCGACGTATGGCAAAATCATTCGGAAATCGCTGCGCGTCTGCAATAACAAACTGGTTGTTATATAACACGTAATTATTGAAATAAGCAGCTTAACCATCGGCTGCAATTCGTACAAAAACGGATTCGCCTTAATCTTGTCCGCAGGAAACAGCGGCGTAAGAGCCAGCGAAAGCATATACGATATTATCAAACCGACAATCAGTCCGAAATAGACAGCTGTAATCGCGTCAATCTTTTTACGGGGAATGCAAATATCGACCATAATCACAACTGCCGCAATAAGCATCAAAACGGCAAATACAAGCGGCGGCGTCCAGGCAGACTGTCCCATCAAATCTGGCGAATTGATGATCGTTACGCCCAGACCGCTCATCATTGCTACAAATAAAATACGAAGTATTATCAATATCATTGCATATTTCTCCTAAGATAATATAATTATTATAATATCATATAATAATCAAGATAATACAACTTTGAACATTTGTCAAGAGTCTAAACAAGAATTATTCAAAAATACATTCAGCTATTTTCACTATAAACAACGAATCTGGATCAAACCGGCAGGGAATCTTTCGGAATCCAACCATAAAAAAACCGAAGACAACAAGAATTGCCTTCGGTTTAATCAGCTTGTTTAAGCAATGACTTATTCAGCGTCAACAACAGGCTGCTGAGCCTGGACTTTGGAGCGATCGAACGCGCCTTCGTTGCGTCCAACGAATTCCAGAATCGCGCGAGCGCCAGCGTCTCCCAAACGCGGGGTAGCCAGCTTCAGAATACGGGTGTATCCGCCAGGACGTTCAACATAACGCGGGGCAATCTTGTCGAACAGGATAGAAACGGCAATCTTGTCGCGAAGAATGTCGTACGCGCGACGACGAGCGGCAACTACCGGAGCAATTGCAGCAACCCATTGAGCGTGCTTCTCGCTGTTGCGCCAGGTTTTCCAGCCATCCGACTTTTTGTCGCCGGTAAAATCGAGAGCGTCAGCCGCTTTCTGATCTTCAATAACGCTTTTCGCCAGGGTAACGAGCTTTTCTACCAACGGACGAACTTCTTTCGCCTTCGGCAGAGTGGTGATAATTCGCCCCTTAATTTTGGCGTCCGGTTTAACGGTGCGAATCTGTTTGCCCGTTTTGCCAACATTGTAATTATAGTTATCGTAATCTTCCGCTGTCGCTTCAGTAAGAATTAACGAAGTCGCAAGCATACGCTTTAAAGCGCGCTGATGATTCGGATTACGTCCAAGTTTTCGACCAAGATTTCGATGTCGCATTGTACTACTGCTTGTTAAAAAATGTTATTCTCATAAACCCGGCATGAGCGGCGCGCCCGCGCCGGGAAAAAGTCTCAACGATTCACATCGTGAAGATACAAAATATTACTGGAAGGGATTGGCATAAGCCGGCGGCAAACGCATTCCGAGCTGCAAGCCCAACTCTGCCAACTTCTCGCGAACTTCTTTCAAAGTTGTGTCGCCAAAATTACGAACGTCCAACAGAGACTCTTCCGTACGCGAAACCAACTCTCGAACCGTCATAATATGCTCGGCTTCAAGGCAGTTTGTAGCGCGAACCGACAAATGCAAGTCAGCAATCGAACGCGATAACTTCAATTCGACTTCAGGCGGCAACCCGTCTGAACGAGAATTTTTAATTTCCGAATGAATCTGCGAACCCAATTCCGCATACTGAACAAACGGATTGAGGTGCTTGCGAAGAATCTTCGCGGATTCTACCAACGCCATTTCCGGCGTCAAAGAACCGTCTGTCCAAATCTCAAAAATGAGCTTGTCGTAATTGGTCTTCTGACCAACGCGAGTTTCTTCAATTGCATAACGAACGCGAACAACAGGACTAAACGCGGCATCCACCGGAATGACGCCGATTTCCTGGTTTTGGCTTTTACGTTCCGCAACCGGAACATATCCGCGTCCCTTTTCAACGACCATTTCCATTACAAACGATACGTCGCCGGTAAGCGTTGCAATGACATGATCCTTGTTGATGATTTCTACCATGTCGTCGGTAATGATGTCAGCTCCAGTAATGACGCCCTTGCTGTGCTTTTCAATACGAAGCGTACGGGGCTGATCCGACATTGATTTGACAATTAACGATTTAACGTTAAGTACAATCTCTGTTACATCTTCATAGACGCCTGAAATTGTCATGAATTCATGACTGACGCCCTGAATTTTGATTTGAGTAACAGCGCTGCCTTCCAGACTGGAAAGCATAATTCGGCGAAGGCTGTTGCCGATCGTAACGCCGAAACCATGTTCAAAAGGCTCCGCTACAAACTTCCCGTATGTAGCTCCTTCGCTCTTTTCACATGATACCTGATTGGGAAGATCCAAACCACGCCATCGACTTCGCTTGGATACCTCCAGTTGAGTTAACGCGCCTGTTTCTTATCAAATG
>JAZUMX010000866.1:0-1761 GCA_045603865.1 Thermoguttaceae bacterium | reverse complement strand
GGTCGACAAATACGAGTACCGCCGCGGGTTCAAGTTCTCGACGTACGCAACATGGTGGATTCGTCAGTCGATTACCCGCGCTATCGCCGACCACGGCAGAACGATTCGCATTCCCGTCCATATGATCGAAGCCATGGGACGCATTCGCGCCGCGTCTAACGAGCTGTTACAGGAAACCGGACGCGAGCCGTCTATGCTCGAAGCTGGCTTGCGCGTCAATCTGACCCCGAAAAAAATCGCAAGACTCATTCCGTTGACCACTCCGACAGTTAGCATCGACCGCAACGTCGGGGAGAACGAAGACAACAGCATCAGCGAATTTATCGTTGACGACACCGTTGACCGCCCGGAACGCTGCGCGGTAAACGACATGCTTCGTCAAAAACTGGAAGACCTTCTCAAAACGCTTACCCCGCGAGAACGCGACGTTATTCGATATCGTTACGGCATTGGCGCGTCCTACGCCTATACGCTGGAAGAAATCGGACGCATTTTCCGCGTTACTCGAGAGCGCGTTCGACAAATCGAAACCAAGGCTCTGGAAAAGCTCCAGAATCCGCAGCGCTTGACTCAGCTTAGAGGATTTTTGGACTAACGATCAAACAAATAGAGGGGCGGCAAATTGCCGTCCCTCCATTGATTTATATAATCTTAATTTCGTTTTCGATTACTTTCTTTTACGAAAATACATCAATCCCGCGGCGCCGAGAATGAGCAGCGCCCAGGTCGACGGTTCCGGAATAGCGTTAGCGTCGATATTTACACGAACAATGCTGCCGTCAATAACAGACAGACCCATATAATACGGAAGTCCGCCGTCAATGAGATTCTTCCAGTACGATTCATTAAGCTGGTCTCCCGTAAACGTTCCATCCGATAGAGCGATAATATCGTACGTTGCGCCGGGAATAAGCGCGTCTATTGCCAATTCAATTATAGCGTTGTCGTCATCAAAAACAAAAGACCTGGCAATAAGCTTATCCATGCCGCTGTCATCCTGTTCCAACAACAGCGTACCGTCTTCAATCTTAAACGAGCCTTCTATAATCGCTTCGCCAACGGAATTGCCAGGCGAGAAGACTGCGCCGTCGATAACAACAATCTCGCCGTTGTACTCGCCTTTGAAATCCAGCTCGCCTTCTTGAACCTTGAAAACGTCTGCCTGGAACATGTCGTCGGTTGCGAAAACCTTCAGAGCGCCAGCTCCCGTCTTAAGAACGTTTCCGCCAGACACGGTTGTACCAGCGGTCGTTAAGTCCAAACGGGCTTCTTCGTCCCCAGGGACATTGTATTCCAACGTTGCGCCATTATCAATTGTAATAGAACTGTTTGCCTTGACAGCGTCGCCAGTCAGAACAAGCGTACCGGCAGAAACGGTCGTGTCGCCGGAATACGTATTGTCGCCGGAAAGGGTCAGCGTACCATCGCCGGTTTTATCGAATCCGCTATTGCCGGAAACAACGCCGTTAAGATTCAGCGTTCTGTCTTCGCCGATTTCAAAAGTACCGTCTGCGTTGAGAATTACCGGATTGTCAAACGTTGCCGTCTGGAAGTCGCCATCGGTAAACGAGACGCCTTTCATACCCGCTTCGTCGATAGTCCATTGAGCGTCGGGAATTTCTGGCGAATTGATAAAGTATTCCGGTTCGCCAGAAAAGAAAATTTCCGCAAATCCGACCCGGTCGCCGCCGCTGGCTCCGTACCACCGGAATGCGTTGTCCAGAATCGTCATTCGCGCTTTGCTGAACGAATAATTGTCTC
>JAZUMX010000865.1:0-2335 GCA_045603865.1 Thermoguttaceae bacterium | reverse complement strand
GAGTTGTAGCTAAGTGTTGTCTTCCTAAGACCGCTTGGCCCTCCGACTTGCCCAGCGTCGCGTTCAGCTCGCAAAGTTCTCCCGGAATGCGGAAAGACGCCTTGGTGCGGCGCGCTTCTTTGGCAAAGCCCGGGAACGTTCGCAAATCCGATTCATTGGTCTGTCCAACGGTAAAAACGCGGACGATTGCTTGATCCGGTTCCGGCAAGGCAACCTTCTGAAGCGATTTCTGATATTGCAAATACAGAATACTGCCGATTACAACCAAAACCAACAGCGAAATCGCCGAGCCAATTATGGCGCTTATTTTTTTCTTTTCTGACATGGCTATTAAACGCTAACTTTATAAAGGGTTTGAAATATGGAGCCAGACGCAAGAAACCGTCTTCCTCGTTTCCCTGCACCTTCAAGACAACTCCATTTCCTCATACTATACTACTTTTAAATATTAATTATAACTTCAATTTTCAACTTTGGGAGAGATTTATGGCATTTTTTATAAAATTTTATTTGTCTGCATTAATTGACATTATAAGCGGAATATTGTATAAGAGTTTGTCATATCGACTTTTGCAAGAATTTCAACAAATTGTTAATAGTAATTACTGAAAATATGGGTTTATCGTTTTTAATTCTGTTGTAAAATGGAAGAAATCAGTTTGATTTTTAAATAGAACTCCAGGATGGTAAACAATAATAACTAAATCGGGTTTGACTTTTTCGATATATTCTATAGGCGATTGGTAATAGCCTCTCAAATCCAACATGTGAACTTCATGACATGATAACGTCAAAAAGTCAAACCACGGCAAGCCAAAAGAATCTTTAATCAAAACCACTTTGCCATGCTTTAATTTGTGGTTGATTGATATTTTTAATGATGGGTTATAGTGATAGTAGTCGCTAACGCCAATATCCTCGAAACGACCTCTTTTTTTAACCCCTTTTTTGGGCAATTCAACTGTTATATCCGTTTCAAAATCAGGAACAAAATGTGAAATGCTGTTTTCAAAAGGTATGAAATTTTTTCCTGTCTTGTTAATTTGAAATTGTTCCCAATATTCAAACGGTTCAGATTTTGCAGAAACGTCATTTATCCACGAAGTATCCGTTTCCTGAAGCGCAGGAAAGTCCTTTGAACAATCGCTGAGAAAATGTCTGAAAGCCATCAGCGCGTATTCCGGTTTCCAATGATGATCGCCTTTGAAAAACAGACGATAATGTTCGTCGGGATTATTTTTCAAAATATCGCGAGTATCGTAATATGGAATCGACTTTTGAGCAAGGCGTCTTAGAAAAATATCCGCGTTGTCATTCGTATATTCAGTAAGACAGCCGCAGGGCGTTTGTTTATCATAATAATGAGACTTTACAGGAGTCATTACGAAAATCAGGGGAATGTTTATCTCGGCAAGTTTTTTTTCAAGTTGAGAGACGGAATCGGCAAATTGTTGACAAACAACGGCGTCTTCTGGCGATAATTTGCCAGACGTTACATAGTCCAAATATCCGTTATCAAGTTTAACAATCGGATAGGCGGGATCAGGGATAACTCTTTTGTCAATAACTCGCTGAATTATCGAATACAGACGCATGTAATAGCGAACGCCGATTATTTCAATCGAAGAACGATTGCCGTTTTGAACAAGATCAATACATTTGGACCATGCAGAAGAAAACAGATTCCCATCCCTGACCTGTTTAACGGCGCTCAATCCCAGATTTGAAAAAATCAGGGAGACAAAGCAAACGGCGATAATCCATTTTCTGCGAAACATCGTTCAATGCACGGTTTGATTCAATTTCTTATATTATACACCATAATTTCATTTTGGCGAGTCCTGTTTGTCATTAAAATCGAACGGATTGTATGAGTAAAACAATCCGGACATGCATAATTTCGCATGAATCCAGTCGAAATCCATAGAATCCGTTCATTCTTGCGTTCTCGTCTTCAAATTTCCCGTCCGCCCTTGCAAAGATCTAAATTTGGGATACAATATAGATATAGAGTATTTGAACTGGAGCGCGCGGCGCTCGCCTGCGCTTTGACGACCTAACATCTGAAAATCCCTCATGGCAAGTTTACTGATTAAAAACGGACGCGTAATCGACCCCGCCAACGGCGTCGACAGAGTTACCAATGTTTTAATTGAAAACGGTCGAGTTACCAGCTACGACCTCAATTCTCGCGGAGAAGACAAGGTTATCGACGCGACCGGCAAGCTGGTCGTTCCCGGTCTGATTGACCCGCACGTTCATCTTCGCGAGCCGGGATTTGAAGAAGACGAAACGATTGCCACCGGAACAGCGGCGGCGGTCGCAGGCGGATTTA
>JAZUMX010000864.1:0-1606 GCA_045603865.1 Thermoguttaceae bacterium | reverse complement strand
AGCGAACGTATAGGCGGCATTCTGATTACCGTCGGTCGATTCTGCCGCCGCGGTTTTCTCGCTGCGGTTAATCGTCAAGCCACTGACATAGCAGCCGTCGCAAGTCGTGTCGTTTTTCGGTCCCGGGTTGAGTTCAACAATCAAATTGAACCGCTTGCCCGCAAACGGGGTCAGGTCGACGCTGCGGTCAATCCAGACGGTACTGGTTGTATGGTATTCGTCCAGTTTCTGGCGGGAATCGTTAGGCTTAACCTCGGATTCGGGCTGCGCCCAGACGCGGAACGTAACGCCGTCGGAGTAGTCGTTTGGTCCGAGCGTCCGAACGGCGCAGGCGTAGTCCAGCCGCAGCGTCGTCCCGTCTGTAACACCCGGCAGTTCCAGCGGGAACGACAGATACAAGCTTCCCCCTCTGGGAACGTACGGCGGGTGACAGGCAAAGCCGCGGCGAGTCGTTCCCGCATTGACGTCAACGATGTCGCAGGAAACCTTGGACGGTTGGTCGGCGCCCCCGCCTATCCAGTTCTGCCCCAGCTCAGTAATCGGTTGGTTGATAATATTCTGAAACGCAGTATATGATTTCCCGATGAGCGTAACGCCGCCCAGTTTTACCGACGTCGTTTTGTACGGCTTGGCGGGCGCAGAGAACTTCGTTTCAATAACCCGGACGGCGTCGAGGATTCGGTTTTTCTCGCCGTCGCGGAACGATACTGTTACGTGAATCGGATAATGCGCCGAGTACGCGCCGGACTCAACTACGAAATCAAGCGTCCGTTCCTCCATCCCGTTGGCGGGGACGGTTACGACGGCGGACTGCTGGAGCATTCGCACCTTTTCGATGCTCGAAAACGTCAGCCGACATTCGACCGGGGCGTCCGAGAAGTTAGCCAGACGATACGTCAGCGTCTGCTTGACGTCGGTTTGGGTTATCAGATCAACGGGGTCGATTTGAACCTGAATCGATCCCGCTTGCAGCGTGTGCGTCGTATACGAGAGCGGTTTGTAGGAATTCTCTGCCGCCTGCGCCGTCTGAACCAACGCCGCCAACAAAGCCAATAACAAAGACAGGTAAATGAATCGTTTCGCCATGATTGCAGTTCTCCTTGGGGTAAATGATTTAAGACCTTATTAATCAATATACAAGCTTGAAAAGACAAAGTCAAGCGTTGGGCGAGAAAAGAGTGAAAAAAAGAAGGGAAGAGGGAGTAGGGAATGGGGAATAGGGAATGATGCGCGCTTTGCGTAATTGCTAATTGCTAATTGCAAATTGCTAATTCTCACCAGCCTCCCGACGCGCCGCCTCCGCCGAAATGACCTCCGCCGCCGGAATAGCTGCTGGAACTCGAACTGGAACTGCTGCTATAGCTAGAAGAACTGCTGGAGCTGGAATCGCTGGAACCTCCGCCGTCTCCTAAACCGGATAAGAAACCCAGTCCTGTCAATGCGGCAGGATCAATCATCGGAAGCTGCTTTCCGCATAATGCAAAGATCAAATACAGAAACAGCCAGATCGGAACGATGACAGCGTAGACAAAAATCGCCCAAAGACACCAAAACAGCAGAGCAAAGAGAGGAATCGAACACAGCACGCCAAGCGCCGTAGAGAGCG
>JAZUMX010000863.1:0-1584 GCA_045603865.1 Thermoguttaceae bacterium | reverse complement strand
AACGTCTCGACGGGCTGCTGATACGACAGTCGAACCAGCGGTTGTGCCGCCAGATGGAACACGATTTCCGGCTGGAAGTCGGCAAACGCCTTTTGAAGCGAATCGACGTCCATGATGTCGTTGAATTTGTCACGTTTATATCCCAGCAGTTCAAAATGATTGGGCTGCGTATTGGGAGCGTGGGAATACCCGTAGACGTCCGCGCCCATGGACTCCAGCCACAGACGAAGCCACGACCCCTTAAACCCGGTGTCGCCGGTGAGAAAAACGCGTCGATTTTGATAAATGTCGTTGAACATGGCGTGTTACTTCCAGTATTTTGTCCACGGGGCTTTGCCGGACTTCCACAAATCGTTGAGCAGCTGATATTCCCGGGGCGTGTCCATGCACTGCCAGAACCCGGGATGCTCGAACGCGGCGCATTGGTTGTCTTCAACGGCGCGGCGCAGCGGCTCCTGTTCTAAAAAGCAGTCATAATCCGGGCTGATGTACTTTTCAACAAAGTTCTTTTTGAGAACCATAAATCCGCCGTTGATAACGCCCTCAGTTCGAGCGGGCTTTTCCGTAAAGCCGTCAATCTCCCCGGACGGCGCAACGCGAAGCTCTCCAAACCGTCCTTCCGGATGAACTGCGGTCAGTGTGAGCGCTTTCTTCTGCTTTTTATGAAATGCGTACAGCTCCGCAATGTTGACGTCGCTGACCCCGTCGCCGTAGGTGAGAAAGAAATCGGAGTCCGTCGCCTTGAGATGTCGGCTGGCGATTCGGACGCGTCCGCCGGTCATGGTTTCTTCTCCCGTATGAGCCAGCGTTACTTCCCAGTCCGCCTCCGTATAGTTGTTATGATAAGTTACTTTCCCCTTGTCGCCCAGCCGGATGGTAATGTCCGTCGCGTGAGCGTGGAAATTGAGAAAGTAATCGATGAATTCCTCTTTTTTATAGCCTAAGCAGAGAATAAACCGATTCACGCCGAACGCAGCGTAGGTTCGCATGATATGCCAGACAATCGGCTGCTCCCCAATGGGAACCATCGGTTTAGGCAAAATTTCGGAAACGTCTCGGAGTCGAGTTCCTTTACCGCCGCACAGGATCATGGCGGGCGGCATCGGTTTAGGGGAAGTCTTGGGCATGTTGTATAAGTATTCTAGGTTCTTCAGGGAATTGAACGCATAGTGGTAAGTGATTAGTGGTAAGTGGTTAGTTGGATCGCGCTTTGCGCCCTTACTACTTACCACTTACAACTTACCACTATATTATACAACATAAATCGGATTTTACCGAAAGTCGCCCGATTTTTTTATTTCTTCAGAGAAAATTTGCGGCCAGCCGCCGTCATTCCCGCCATTCCGAGAACGAGCAGCGCCCAGGTCGACGGTTCAGGAACGCCGGAACCCGATTCGGGGGAGGCGAACGTCAAGCTGTCGATGGCGAAATAGTACGGCGTGTTGGGACCGTACTGACTGACGTCGCTGGTTTCCAGGTAGAAATCCAGACCGTCTACGCCGACAAACGCCGACAGGTCAACTTCTTTCCAGGAGTCCAGCAGGGTCAACTCGCCGTTTTCAAACACAGCCAGCGGGACGTCAA
>JAZUMX010000862.1:0-2754 GCA_045603865.1 Thermoguttaceae bacterium | reverse complement strand
CAGACAAGATTCTCGCCAAGGCGAAAATCGGGACGCGAAAGTCGCCCAAGGGGCTGTCGGAACGGGAAATCAACCAGCTCTTTGACGCCATGCACAACCTCAACCTGTCGGAAGGACAAACGATGAACGTCATGCGGTACGCCAACCGCGTCCCGTTACAGTTCCAGGAAGGGGCTTGCGCGATTACGCAAACGATTAAATCCATGAACTGGCGCTCCTATGGGCTAAGCCAATCCCGCGGCGCGCTGCCCTCCGGTCCGGTGAGCATCATGGTTCATCTTGCCAGCGTCTGGGTGCCCTTTACGTCGGAATCGAAAGAGGCGATCGCCCTCTATCCTGAAATTCAAAAGGAACTCCGCTTGGCGTTACAAACCGTCGGGCGCAAGCTGGGCATGTATCTGCGCCGAAGAATGAAAGTCAAGCAGGAAGCCGACCGACGCCAGCAGTTCCTCCGCTATCTGGGCGAAATCGCGACGGCGACCAGCGCCATTTCCGGCGTCAATAAAGACGAGCTTCATCAAAAGCTCATCGAACTGGCGAAAAGCAAGACATCCATGGCGGACGTCGAACTGGACGAAAACGGCAAGCCGATCGAACAGCCGCAGCAGTCCCCAACCGAAATGGACCTGGGCGACAACGTTCTGATTGTCGAACAGGACGCGATGCAGTTTATTCACAGAACGTCCAACGGTACTGGAACAGACCAGCAGAAGTTAGACTTTGACGATTCGGAAGAAGGCGAAGACGATAATCCTCAGAATGAAGAAACTGTTTCGAATTCGAGTGAAGATTAAGGTTATGACTTTCTTTTTACACAAATAAATAGTAAAATGGGATTTTTTAAGAAAACAAAACAAGCAGAAGATGACCTGAAATCTGCTGAAGGTAATTTAGTTGAAAAACAGAATAATCATAGCGCATCTGCCAAGGATTTGACAGATGCCCAAAATGATTATGATGACAAAAAAAGAAAACGTGACCAAGCGGTAGAGGACGAAAAGAATTTTTTGTGGGCAATTGGCGTTATTCTTGGTATACTTGTATCAATGATTGCGTTGCTTAAACATTTTGGGGTAATTGCATGGATTAAAAGTTTTTTCATTGGTTGAATAGTGTTTTTTAACTAAGGGTTTCTGTTGTTACTCGGCGTAACAACATGGTCCCTTAAAAGATTTACTATAGGGAGATAAAGATGGATCCAGTTACTGCATTTTTGAATGGTGTTGGTATTCTGCTCAAGTTGGTTGGTTTAAGCCAAGATGCTGAACAGAATAAACTTTTGACTGAACAGCGTGAATTAATAGAGAGTCTGCCTGAAGAACAGAAAGTTCGTTTTGAGGAGTTTCTTGAGAAGCAGAATCAGGTTCAAGAGAAACAACAGAAGGAACGGAAAAAGGTTTTTCATGAACTTCAAGAACGACTTGAAAAACTTTTGGGTGAACATCAGGATGAGCAGAAAAGGCTTCGAAGACACATCTGGGGATTTGGCGTTACAATCGTCTGCATCTTGGGAGTCTTGGCTGTTCTTCATTTATTGAATGTACATTTATAGAGTGAGCAGTCAAAAACATGGTTGTGATTTGTTCTGGGCGTTTTTCCACGTGCCTGGGATAAAGAAAAGGAACGCTTTGCGTCTGTAATTAGATTTCAAATGAGCAGAACGAAAAAAGAGACGGCAGGACTGACGAAGCTGGGGAATCATAATACAAAATACGATTATGATTACAATCCAGACGTGTTGGAATGTTTTGTAAACAAACATCCAGACAACGATTATATTGTAACGTTAGACGCCTACGAGTTCACGTCGCTGTGCCCGATAACCGGTCAGCCG
This sequence comes from Thermoguttaceae bacterium, assembly GCA_045603865.1. GTDB lineage: Bacteria > Planctomycetota > Planctomycetia > Pirellulales > Thermoguttaceae > RUG11551. The sequence goes on along the minus strand of JAZUMX010000862.1, from coordinate 920 downwards.
GACCTGGCGAAGGTCGTCATCAGCTACATTCCCAACGTTCAGATGGTCGAAAGCAAGTCGTTAAAACTGTACTTGTTCAGCTTTAGGAATCATGGCGATTTTCACGAAGACTGCATGAACATCATCATGAAAGATTTAATCAGGTTGATGAATCCGAAATACATTGAAGTCCGAGGAATCTTCGCGCCCCGAGGGGGCATTTCCATCTTCCCGTTCGTCAATTGGGCGAACCCGGATTTTGGCTATCAGGAACTTTGTTACCAACGAAAGCTGGACGTTCTGAAATCCGCTTCAGACAGAACAATCCGGTTTGATATGTAAGGAGGGGAACGGGAATGAAAGCTCTTGTATTAAGCAGCGGCGGTCTGGATTCGACAACCTGTTTAGGCATCGCCGTAGAAAAATACGGGAAAGAAAACGTTGTAACAGCTTCCCTGTTTTACGGTCAGAAACATTTTAAAGAACTGGAATGCGCCAATAAAGTCGCCCGGTATTACGGCGTTCCGCATTATGAACTAAACATCAGCAGTATTTTTGAGTTTAGCAATTGTTCGCTGCTGGAACATTCGACGGAAAAAATCGTTCACGAAAGCTACGCTCAGCAGATTCAGGAAATCGGCAGCGAAAGAATTAACACGTACGTCCCGTTCCGAAACGGGCTGCTGCTGTCAATCGCAGCGGCGTACGCAGACGGCCTGTTTCCCAAAGAACAGATTGCGATTTTCTTTGGCGGGCACGCGGACGACGCCGTCGGCAACGTCTATGCGGACTGTACGCAGGACTTTGTCAGCGCCATGAACTCGGCAATCAATATCGGCACGTATAAAAAGATTTTTATTGAAAGCCCGTTGATCAACATGCATAAAGCGGATGTTGTAAAACGAGGGCTTGAACTGCGCGTCCAAGTCGGAGGCCAAGCG
>JAZUMX010000861.1:0-2004 GCA_045603865.1 Thermoguttaceae bacterium | reverse complement strand
GCGACAGCGGCTGTTGCAACGGGAATTGCTACCGGAGAAGCCGACGGAGTTGCGGGACGAACAGGCGTTGCGGTCGCAGCAGACGGGGATGACGGCACAGGAGGCGCAGAAGGAATCGGCGGAGTCGCAATTTGAGGGCTGGGAGCGCCGCCAAAAGCCGCTCCGGCTGAATAGCCGCCGCCAAATCCGCCGGAAACGGGCGACATGGGCGGCTGAGCCATCTGCGGTTGACTATAACCCATATTTCCGCCGCCAAAAGCAGCCCCAGCGGAGTAACCGCCTCCAAAACCTCCCATTCCTCCGCGAAGGGAATTGTCGTAATCCATGCGCGACGCCGGATTGCAAAGGCACATCTGAGCGTTTTGGATCTCTGTCATGATAGAATTCCAAAGCGCGACGTCCGGACCAGGATTGACGCTGTTAAGACGTGTCGCCATCTCGTTGGCTGCCTGCTCAATTACGTATGGATTGCTTTCGCCAAATTGCAAGCCGAGCAATTCGTAATAATTGGGCTTCATGCCCGAAAAGTTATAAAGACCGAGCCACTGTTGATACGGATTCATGGGTTTTTGTTTTTTAAAGTAAATAAAATGGAATAACAAGAGAGCAATACCTTTTAATCGCCTCGCGATTCTCGCTTCTTCCTGACTAATAATTATAACGTCTAATGGGCTTCAATTTAAGTAGGGGGATACCGAAAAAGGCTAAAATCTTTCAAATTTTAATGAAATAATCCTAACAAGGTCTTTTTCTTATCGTAATAATATGGTAGAATCGAGGAATCGGGGAAAATAATCATATCCGATTGTATAAAAGACCATGCCGCTATTAACTCGGCAAGAGTTTTGCATTTATCCTTTTATTTTTGGGCGTTGCGCCTGCTATTAGTCATGTTAAACAAGATTCTCATTCCGTTTGTTTCCTGTCTGGCGATTATCGCGGGGCAGTCAATCACAGCTTTGGCTGACGACTCTTCAACTCAAAAATTTCCCATGGAAAAATTTTCTGAACTTCAACAACAGGGCAATTTCAACGAGGCGGTTGACTTGAGCAAAAAATATTTTGAGCAAGAAACGCCGGAAAAATGCCGTAACATTTTTGAAATCCTGCAGCAAACGATTAATTGCATGAGCAGAGTTAATCGAATTGCCGAGGCTGACGATTTTCTGGAAAACGTCGTGGAAAAATTCCCGGAAGATTCCCGAACGCTTCAGGCGGTTGGGAAAATCTACGGGGAAGGAATCCTGCCGATATACGGATTCCGGGTTGACAACAAATTCAAGCGCGGTCAAAACCGCTCCGGCGGAGAACACATGATCGCTCAGGAACGCGACAGAATTCGCGCTCTTCAGCTTTTGACCGAGGCGGAAAAGAACCTTGACCAGTCCGACTACTCCGACCATGAAAAAGGGCAGTTTTACATCGACTTCGCCAACGCGTTTATGAACCGCCGCGGCGGTTCCGGGGCTTGGGAGCTTCAAACGCTGACCGATATCTCCAAACTCCCGGATTATCAAAGCCCGGACAATTACTACGGTCGCCGTTACTATGGGCGTCCTAACAGTTCCGCTCCGGTTGACGAAGAGGGGAACCCGATTTTCTACGCCAAGCCGGAATCTTTTGACGCTGCCAAGTCCGACGGCGAACGCTGGCGTTTCCTGCTCGACAAGGCGGAGCAGTACGAATCGTCTAAAGAGAATGCAATGGCGATGCGCGCTGATTTCGCTTATCAGCAGTTCGGCGTTCATACGATTGCCGGCTTTAACTTTAATCCGGCTAACGATACCGGCGACGACAAAATGTCCAGCATCTTCAAGCTCGAAACGCTGTCCGATACGGAAACAATCGCTCGTCTGGCAACGGGAATCAAACGATTCGATCTGCCGGAAGACTACAATTTCATCACAATTTACAAGGAATTGGACAACTGGTCTCAGCTGGGGCAGATTTACCTCAACAGACGTCAGTACCCCACAGCCGCCAAATACTGAAAACAGGACGCGG
>JAZUMX010000860.1:0-3437 GCA_045603865.1 Thermoguttaceae bacterium | reverse complement strand
CATGGCTACGATCCGACTTGGCAAAGCGACAAGCGCCCCCGACTGGATAGCTTTCGCCAGTCGCTGCGCCTGATGTTCCAGTCTCGACGGTTCAAATTGGAGTATTTCCGCGGTCATTATAAAATAATATGATGTTTATAGGTATACTATATATAGCGTTAATCGAACGATTCACCCTATATAATATATTGTAGCCGAGGAATGGTTTATAGTCAAGAGCAAAATTAGGGGATGTTAAATGCATAGAGTTCTTTGACTTAAGCCAGTTTATACATTATAAAACGAATAATCGTCTTCTTCTGTCCGTTTTTCTTAAAAAAATAAAAAATTTTGCGTCCCCTCCCTTGCAAAGATTGAAATATATGATAGAATCTTCTACATAAGTTTGAGGAACGGCTGTATTTTACAGTTACCCTTTAACAGGGGTCGTAGCTCAATTGGTTAGAGTACCGGACTGTCGATCCGGTGGTTGCGGGTTCGATCCCCGTCGACCTCGATTTACAAAAATAGCAGACGCGATTGCGTCTGCTTTTTTATTTGCTGTTTTTAATAAGTTTTCTCGAATGTTCGCGTCAACGTTGCTTTGACGTCTTATCGAATTTAGCGCGTTTCCAAATTCTTTATTCAAAAACGTCCCATAAGAAAACCAAACGATTCCTTCTCTTTGGCGTATGAAAGGCCTTTATTTGAAAATGGTCCGGGTGAATCAAATGTAACAACATAACTTTGCGGTGGAAGGGTTTTAGATAAGTTAGTTGCAGAAGATTTGCTAAAGTTCCACGTCGATGAAGCAATACATGCCGGATACGCTAAGGGCTGTTTCTTGTTCGCCTCATCGAAAAACTGGTTAACAGACGTCAACTGCGCTTTTTGTCCGGCTTTAACGCTTTCCGCTCTCCAAAGGGAACCGTCCTCACTGCGAACAAAGAGCTGATCAACGTCTTTTCCCAGTCCATTGACAACGTATGGATTTTCAGCGTTGAAGTCAAAATCCAGCTTCAGACGAGTCGTCCCTGTTTTTCGGGCTTTATAGTATGCGGGTTTTCGAACGGGAACAAAATGAGAATGAATTACCTGCTTTCCACTTGTCCAGTCGATACTTAAACGCCCGTCATCATTATTGTCATCCATAATGTTTAATTCGTCATTGGAATCAAAAACGACGTTTCGGGGAGACGTTCTGGCGTAAAACCCATATTGAATCATGGAGGAATACATTCCATTGCGCTGATCAAGATACGACCCGACAGCAATGCGCGTATCGGTTTTGAAACCCTCCGATAATATTACATACAAAAGAATCGCGCTGGCAAACAGAAAAGAAAGCGCTGGCACCGTTGCCAATAACCAGATTCGTTTGTTATATTTTGTCAAGAGGAATAAATTAACAGGTCCTGCAAGCATGACAAACAGGAATATTACAAAGCCTATTCCCAAAACAGGAATGCTCAGATCGTTAGCAATTGGGAACGACTTGTGCCATTCGTTGAGATCCTGCTTATCAAACCAAATTATTCTGGAAGAGAACTGAAAATCGAAACATTGATAGATGTCTAAAATATCTTTTTTATTGGAATTGTTAGGCAAATACACCGAACGAAACGCTTCCGGAGTGAAATTGGATAATACAACGCGTCCGAAAGCGACAGGATACTCTAAACACTGGAGCTGATTGTATTCCTTCATCGCATTGGGGCTTGTTTCCTCATTTAACTGGACAATCCATTCGATTTTATCAAGATCGTCTTTTTGATTCTCGCAGTCAAACAGCCACAGGACGCCGCCAGCAAGAACAAATTGTCTTAACGCCGTCTGAACGCCGTCTGGCGCAGCAGACAATTCCGCCGGAGTAAGAAGAATAACATCCAAACAACTGTAATCCAAACGATCCTGAGGCCACTGTTTGCAGTCAGCCTCGGCGAATACGGCTTCCATTTCTGCCAGCTGAGATCGCAAAGAACGACAAACCAAAAAAGAGTTATATTCCATTATTTCGGGGTCGTATGAATGACTTCCAAAGGATCTTGCCGTTAAATAATGACTTCTCCAGTTTTTACGCATGGGACAAGGAATCGGATCCAGTTTTTTATTATCCACTGTAATTTGAATGGAATCGCCAAAATCGGGGTTGGTAACCGGCAGCGGCAAAGACGCGTTAATCGTTTCGCCAGGTCGGAGTTCATAACTTTTCAAAGCAACGTTCGGGCATGAAAGAACAACCTTATGAGGAACAGCGTCGTTGTTTTTGACTATAGAACGAAACACATAATACCCATGATACAGTCGGCTTTCCGTCATGAACACTTGCGGGGAAAAAGAAACAGCATCCTTCCCATCATGCGGAGTTTGACCAAATAACGCATTAGATCGAGATAAGACTATTAACAGACATACAAGAACAAAAATCGCTCGTGTGCAATGATTCATAATATAAGTGGTTCTACCGATCAGTCAGTATCTGTTAGGGTTAGCGGGTATATAATAAGAAATGGTTAAGAGTTGGAAAAAATCACAACTCTTAACCCCATTGGTAACTCTCTTGAAAATCGCCTCTGACTAATCTATGCGATTACACGATTGCTTCAGTTCGTCTTCGCCAGACGAACTGAAACTTTCTTAATTATTCCACCACCATTTTCCTTCCGGAAGCGGGCTGACTTTTGCAAATTTCGCATCGTTGTCAACGAGGTTTTCTTCGTTCAACGCAACTTGAGGCTGAATCTGGACGCCGCCGCCGGTCGGGGTCATCAGACGTCCGCCCTTGGAAACGACGTTGCAAGCCGCCGGAGCAAACTTCACCGGAGAACTGGTTTCAATCGAGTACTTGGTTTCGTCGCCCAATGTCGGCATTGACCAGTCCGCCTTGGCGAAGATGCCTTCCTGATTCATATACGCGGCAACGATGGCAATGTCAATCAGGTTGCGGAGTTCTGCGTAAACTGGCGAAACCATGGAAACTTTTTCATATCGATCTGTAAAGCTGCGAGTGAACGTGCGGCTGGCAGGGTTCTGAGAACCGCCAGTCAGAGCGCGGGAACCGTCAGCGGCAACGACTTCGTCTTCGCCAACCAGTTTGACGCCTTGTCCAACCAGCTGAATGGCGTTCCCGTCGTCGCTCATTTTAACGCACTGATAATTGGGAACGAAGTACCAGCGGCACAGAGCGTTTTGGGCAACGTCTGACGCTGATGCGGCTGAAATGAAGCTTCTTACGCCAGCGGGGGCGTTTTCCAGACCAATGCCGATAAGTTTCATGCGGTAGTCTGCTTCAACGAGAACTTTGGCAAAATGGGTATTTGGGCTAACGCCGTCAACGCGAACGTTGTAGTTTCCAATCGAGGAAGTCATGCCGTTGCGAATCTCGGAAATCGACATTCTGTACGGATTGACCGTTCGGACGAATTCCTGGAATCGAGCCAGACCTTCCGCGGTGGGGT
>JAZUMX010000859.1:0-2048 GCA_045603865.1 Thermoguttaceae bacterium | reverse complement strand
TTGTTCATGATTAACAGATTTCCGAAATTATTTCTGCTGTTTACCGCCGTTCTGTTTATCGGGACGGTTGCGACGCTGAAAAACATCGGCGCGCTGACCGCAGACCGCGTGTCGCAGAATATCTGGATTCTGTTGGGCTGCGAGCTGGGCGCGCTGCTGTGCATCTGTCTGTGCGCTCTGCGGGAAGCGTATCTTTTGCGGCGCAAAGTCCTCGTTCAAAACGAACAGCTCAAGCGTCAGGCGCTCCACGACCATCTGACGCAATGCTATAACCGCCGCGCTCTGTTCAGCTTGCTGGGCGAGATGGAACTGTCCGGGTCAGACGACTGGCCGCTGGGGTTCCTGATGATAGATTTAGACAATTTCAAGGAAATTAACGACAACTTCGGGCACGCTGCTGGAGACGCCGTTCTGCAAAACGTCGCGGAGCTTTTGCGCTCAGCCGTTGGCAAAACTGGCTACCTGGCGCGGTACGGGGGAGACGAGTTCTGCGTACTCCTGCCCAAGACGTCAAGAGAACAAACCGCCGCCATGGGCGAGACGCTGCGTCAGGCGATAGAATCCCAACCGCAAAACGTAACCGCGCCGGATTCGTCCGTTCCGGTTGGAATGAAAATTACGCTGAGCATAGGCGCGATTTGCGCCGAGAATCGAGAGACGACAATCGACCATATTCTCACCGCGGCAGACGCCGCCATGTATCAGGCGAAACAGGCGGGGAAAAACCGCGTTGAGATGGGGGAGATAAGCTGTTAGCTATTAGCTTCTAGCTGTTAGCTTGGAATCTTGTAGTTCTTAGCGTTTTTTAAAGCCTGAAGCTAAAATCACCAAGCTCGTAGCTAGAAGCCAGGGGCAAGAAACCCTATTTCGTTACTGACGGCTGGTCAGTCGTCGGTTCTGAGTTTTCGATGCGGACTGCCGGAGTGGAATTGTCCTTCTGATTGTCTCCGTTGACGCAGTATTTGTTAAACAGAGCAAATCCGATAAACATCAAGACCAGAACGCCAATCCAGAACCAAAACCAAAACGGCGATTCCTCCATTTCGTCGTCCAAATCGCTGTTGTTCTCCCTTGCGTTGAGATTGTTTTGCTCAACATCGGATTTTTTATCTTTTGACATGATATATTTCTCCTGTTGTAAATTGCTTTTTGGGAAATGATACTTTACGATGAGATAGAGTACACGTCTTTTAAACGTGTATGTAAGTATCAAATCAGAAGGGGAGAATTAATCTGAGGTCGAACAAACGCCTTATCTGCTTTTATGGAAGAATGTCCGGTATATACCACAAAGTTGTACAAACAGGACGACGAGAAAGACCCTAAAGAATCGAAATTGTATCGAAGCTGTTTGGCTTTTTGTGTTGCGTCAAACGCGATAAACGGCGCAGTTCCAGCGTCGATATAAGTTTGACGGCTTTGATTATCGTTTCCAAAAATCGACAAGTCTCCCGGCATGGCGGCTGCAAAAACTTGCAGCGCCATTGCCAATATCAGCGTCAGGGAGACGATTTTGTTTTTCATTTCATCATATCGATGAAATCGTCGTAGACGCAGCGGGCGTCTTGCGGACGGGTTGGCGCGGACGGATTCCAGGAAATGCCGATAATCGGGTATTTTTTGTGACGGAACCCTTCGACAATGTCCGGGAAGTTCAGATTGGTATGGGTAACGACGATGTCTTCAAGCAGTTCGTTGTCTTCCGCTTCTTCTTCAAAATCTTCGCCGTCCAGACCGTAGTCGATATTCTTCGAGACGATTGAAACCAGCCCGGTTTTGGCGTCCTGAACCGGAATGTTGACGCCGTGATGACCGTGTTCCAGAATGCAGGGGTTGATTCCCAATCCCATGCCGAGCATGAGCGAGCCGAGTCCAATTGCGAGAACCGGGACCTTGTCCACCAGTTTTTCGACGGTATTCTCGATGATTTTGCCAACCCACGGCGCGCCGGGACCATTGGAAATGAAGACGCCGTCCGGCTTGAGCGCCAGCAGTTCTTCCGCTGTGGTGGAATACGGATCGACGGTAACGTCGCAGCCGAAACTGAC
>JAZUMX010000858.1:0-2626 GCA_045603865.1 Thermoguttaceae bacterium | reverse complement strand
CATTGGAAACGACGGTGCAAATCTCCGCTGAAATGCACGGCGCGAAAAATCCCAAAGTCGCTTCCGTTAAAGAAGCTGTCAATCGCGTTGCGAACGCAAAACAAAACGCCCCAAGCGACGATGGCGAAATTGATTTGTCCGCGCTGTTTGGAGAAGACGGCGCAGAAGCAGGCGAAGAATTCCAAAAAACGCTCACGACCGTCGCTAACTGGAATCCCCATCCGGAACAGCCTGAACAGCAAAAACATGAAAAACCCAATCAGTCTGCTGACAGCCGGGAAGCCGCCTCAAAAACCCTTGAAGCAATGTTTAAAAATTCCATGAAATAACTTCCTTCTGAAAACATCAGCGTATAGCGCCGGAATGTTAAGCGAGTCCGCCTTCAAGCGCGCGCCGGCGTTAAACCTGTTTTTTAGAAGTTCCCTCAATGCTATATGAGACTACCGCCAAAACCAAAATCAAAGCCGGAAAAAGCCAAAGACGCAGCCTTGCTGGGCGTTGGGTTCGATAATCAGGACGAAGAAACCCGCCTGACAAAGGGGGATAATTATCTTCTTGTTGGAGGCAGCAAGCAGACGCATGAAATTATGCAGGAAACCGCTGTCAGAGTCAACGAACAACTCGAAAAGAAAGGCAAGCGTCTGGCGGATCTCGAACCTGACGAATTCCGGGACGTCATGGCGGAAGCCGTCGAAAGAACCGGACGAGGATAGAAAAATTTGAGCGTTCGATTTGCATCCTTCACACCAGGCGCCAGAGCTAAACAAGTTATTATTTGAAGTCCCCAATTTTTTTCATGAAAAAAAATCTTTTAGTTATTCTTGTATCTATTGTCGCGGCAGTCGTTGTCGGGTGGTTAATAGCTCGGTATAGAATTACTCATCCGCCGTACAGCGAACAGGCGTTAATCGATTGCATCACGCCGTCTTTTCCGACGTTTACCAATCCTATGGACAGTCTCAACGCCGTTCTGGAAGGATCTCAAAAGTACAAAAATCCTCCCAGACCCGTTCTCAGCGTCGAACCGCTGTATAATTTTGGCGTTTTGCAAAACGGAGAAGTCGGAAAACATCAATTTGTTTTGAAGAACAAAGGCGACGCTGATCTGACTATTTCTGTAGAAGAAACAAGCTGCAAATGCACCGCCGCCAACCTGGGAAACGACACCGTCAAGCCGGGCGATTCCACTGTTATAGACGTTACCTGGAAAACGGCGGATTACATGGGGGACTACACGCAAAAAGTTCTCATTCGAACCAACGACCCGGATATGATGATGGTCGAACTGGAAGTTCGGGGAAAAATCGTGGCTGACGCCCGCGCTATGCCCTCGGAACTGACGTTTTCAAACTTAACGCACGGCTATACTGCTCAGGCGCAAACGCAAATCGCCTGCTATAAAAATCCCCCCCTGGAAATCACCGGATACGAGTTTCTCAATCCAGAGGCGAAAAACAATTTTGATTTGCAGATTACACCCCTGACGGAAAAAGAGTATCAAAGCGAACCGGACGCAACCGGCGGCTATCAAATCACGTTAAACGTCAAAGACAATCTGCCGCTGGGTCCTTTCAGCGAAACTCTCGTTTTGAAAACCAACAGTCAATTTCAGCCCGAAATTAAAGTTCCAATTTATGGAACGGTCGTCGGAAACATCTCCCTGGCAGGTCCCGGCTGGAACGACGAAAGCAAAACCTGGATTTTAGGAATTCTGGAAAGCGGCAAGGTCGGAAAGAAAATTCTTTGGGTTTTAGATCGCTCAATCAAAGCGGAAGACAGGAAAAATATTAAACCTGGAGAAGTTCCTCCGCATATCAAACTGGAAATTGAGTCCGTCAATCCCGATTGGCTTCAGGTTGAATTGGGCGAGTCAACTTACCTGCCGGAATCCGGCGTTGTTCGAACTTTAATTCACCTGACAGTCCCGGCTGACGCCCCGATTTGCGATTATTGGGGGCATGTTCAGGAAAAAATGGGGACAATTATTCTTAAAACTTCTTCAGAAGACGAAAAATCAATCTTGATTAATATTCGATTTGCGGTTACAACTAAGCAGGAATAAAATCTGGCGATTCCTGCCTGTATATTATTCGGCGGCGACGAAAAACGGCGTCGCATGTCAGATGGTTTATTCCATCTGTTAAGGACATCGTATTATTCGGGGAACTGCTGACAATTATAGTGTAAAAAACAGCAGTCCCCTTTTCCTTCACTTTGCAAAGCGAGCCAAACTCGTTCAATATGCCATGAAACATTTCACGTTTTTCTGCACAGCAGTGATGGGTCTGACGATTCTCATGGTCGTCTTATCCGGTTGCAAAGAACCCAACAATTCGTCAACAGATCAGACTTCCGAAACAAAAACAGAGGAAGTAACGGCAGACAGTAACAACGTCAAGCCGACAGACGATATGACAGATTCAGAACCGAAAGCTCAGACTACGGAACCGGAACTGTCGGAAGATATTGATGTTACAGAACTTCATGCGCCTGAGCTCCCGGAAATTGAACCGGAAGACGCTCCCGAAGCTCCTGAGCTGACTCCACCCGCTCTTCCGGAAACGGAACCCGAAGACGCTCCCGAAGCTCCTGAGCTGACTCCACCCGCTCTTCCGGAAACGGAACC
>JAZUMX010000857.1:0-5437 GCA_045603865.1 Thermoguttaceae bacterium | reverse complement strand
CAAGAACATTATTTTTGATATAATAAAAGTAGATTGAATATAATTGATTGTATTTTTACAGCGTAGAGCGATTCCATCAATGACTATCGAAACAGAAAAATTGATTCAGCAAATACAGGACGTCAAACGCCGCTGGGGTTCCCGGCTGACGATTTTGGCGCATTATTACTGTCAGGACGACGTCGTTGCCCTGGCAGACTTCTCGGGCGACTCGCTAGGGCTGTCACAGAAAGCCGCCGCGTCGACGGAAACCGAAGCGATTCTGTTCTGCGGCGTCTATTTCATGGCAGAAACCGCCGACATCCTCGTCAACTATACAGAGGGTTCAGACCAACGCAACGCGAAAGAAATCCCGGTTCTCATGCCAGATATCGACGCCGGCTGCCCGATGGCGGACAGGGCGGGGGAAGAAGCCGCCAAGACCTGCAAAGTGCAGCTCTCGCAATACATCGATTTCAGCGTCGTTACGCCCATTACGTACATCAATTCCTCTGCGGCGACCAAGGCGTTTGTCGCCAACAACAACGGGATTGTCTGCACGTCCGCCAACGCCGATAAAATCATGAACTGGGCGTTTGAACGAACGTCAAAAATCCTTTTCCTGCCAGACCAGCACCTCGGACGCAACACCGCCATCAAGCGCGGCGTCGACCAGAACAAAATCGTCCTCTGGGATCCGCTCCAGCCAAGTCTGGGCGGCAACACGCCGGAACAGATTCAAAACGCTCAAGTTATCCTCTGGAAAGGCTGCTGCCCGATTCATCAGCGTTTTTCCGTCGACATCGTCAAAAAAGTCCGGGAAGAACATCCAGACGCCTTAATTTGGGTTCACCCGGAATGTCCGCAGGAGATTGTCAAATTGTGTGACGGAGCCGGGTCAACGACAAAGCTCATTCAGGTTGTCAACGACGCCCCTGCCGGGTCAACGCTGGCAATCGGAACGGAATGGAAGCTGGTAGAACGGCTTCGCAAACAGAACCCGGACAAGACGTTTATCTGGCTGGGACAGTACCCATCCGTCTGTTCCAACATGGCGAAAAGTACGCTGCCGAAAATCGCTCAGGTTTTGGAAAGCCTTGACGCCGGAAAGCCGATTAACCAGGTTCGCGTAGACGTCCAAACCGCACTTGCCGCCCGCGCTGCGTTAAAGCGGATGCTGGAAGTGAAATAATTGACGATTTAATTCGTTTAAATAGTAGGCAACTTTCCTTTTATCCAATAACCATCAGGAGTCCCGCTATGAAACAGACTTTTTATTTGACCGTTCTCGGCGCCGCATTCCTTGCAACGGCTCTGATTTCAGACGTACCGGACTGTATTGGCGCGCCTCCATCGGGTAATCATTCTCGTCCTGGCGGCGCTCCATCTCGTCCTGGAGGAGTTTCACGTCCTGGCGGAGCGCCCTCGCGTCCTGGAGGCGGGATTTCATCACGACCGTCATCGCCGCGTCCTGGTGGGCATGTAAGTTCTCCTTCGCGTCCGTCTTCGCCGCGTCCAAGCGGACATACAAGTTCTCCTTCGCGACCGTCATCGCCGCGTCCAAGCGGACACGTTAATCCTCCGCCCAGACCGGGAGGACACTCAGGTCCGTCTCACGATAATCACGGGGGACGCGTTGTCAGAAGAGTTACCAGCAACACGCTTACCGGAGAAGTTATCAGAGACGAACGCTTTGGGAATACGTCGCCTATTCATCGGACGTATCAGCCGGGTGTGTTTGACCACCCTGGACCGGGTCCCGGACATCATCCCGGACACTATCCGCCCCCACCTCCTCCACGACCATACTATCCGTATCGACCGTACTATCCGTACTATCCCAATTCGTACTATCCTTTGCCGGCGTATCCGCCCCCGCCCCCGGGATTCCCGCCGCCGCCTGAATTCTGGCCGGGATTCATTTATAACGGTTTGCCGATTTTGATCAACGCGAACGTCAACGTCATTCCGAACTATCCGAATATTAGACAGTTGGGATTGTTTGCCGTTTACGACAGCTACGGAAATCGCAGCGGAAGTCTGTTAATTTACTATAATCCTCAGAACGGCAAAATCGGCGGGTATTTTAATCCTGCTGGAACAAAATACACTCGTTCCGTTCAAGGACTCGTTTCGATGGTCAACGGCGTTCAAACGGCTCTGTTTACCGTCAACGACCAGTACAAGACCGAATGCGCCGTTCCGTTCAGCGGTTTACTTGCTGGCGCGACAACGTCTGGAACGATGCTAATTCCCAGCCAAGTCCCAGGCGACACGCCAGTCGCTGCGGCGTTTTCGCTTCAAAGATTGCAATAATCCATCTTTACAAGCTCAATTAAAGTCGACATAATACGGGCATGAAAACGCCCGTATTTTTTTTATTGACGATACTCTCCGTTTCCCTTCTGTTTGCTCAGCAGGAACCGGATTATCAGGACGGACCGGAACTGGAATCCGTCGACGAGGTCGAACAGACTCCCGCGCCTGAAAACGAATCGCAGCAGCCGGTTCCGGAAAACGCCCTGCCCCAACAGGAAGACGTTCAAGACAACGCTTTGCCACAAGACAACGCCGTTCCAGAGGAAAACGAGGACGATATTAAAGTCGTTCCTCCCCCGGAAACGACTGCTCCAGAACCTGTAACGCCAGAACCAGTCAGCCCAGAACCTGTAACGCCGGACAATTCAATACAGGAAAACGAAGTTCGCAACTCGCAGCTCGAAACTCGCAGCTCTGTCGCGTCGGCGGATCCGCCTAACGTTGTTTTGATTGTCGCGGACGAATTGGGTATGGGAGACGTCGGCTGTTATTTCGGCGATCAAAACGCAACTCCGAGAATCTGTCAGCTGGCAAGCGAGGGACTGCGATTTACCGACTTCTCCGCGTCCGCGCCGGACAGTCTGTCGGCTCAGCGGGCAATTGTAACAGGCAGACGGTTTGGCAAAAATGTCGAATCGACCGGATTAGGCGCGATTGCCAAAAAGCATAGTTACCGAACGGCGTTTTTCGGTCAATGGCTTTTGGGAACGGACAGCGCGGCTCTGCCAACCGACTGCGGTTTTGACATCTTTTGGGGAACGACGGCTCCGGCGGACAAATGGTCGTTCCATCCGGTTGCGGGAGAACTCAACGCGCCGTTAAAGGTTTGGGACAACAGCGCCGTTGTCGGATACAATCTCAATCCGGAGACGTATAACAGACAGATTTCCGCCCGGGCGGCAAAGTTTATCAAAAAAGCGCCCAGCGATCCCTTCTTTGTCTGCGTCTTTTTCCCGTCGTTCAGACCGCTGACCAGTCAGGATCCGGACGCGTACAGCGCAGCAGTCGCCAGACTGGACAAAGCCGTTGGAGAAATCGCAGACGCTGTCGACGCCGCAGGCGTTACAAATAAGACGCTTGTCGTCTTTCTGTCCTCCTGCGGACCGAACCGCGCCTGGGGAGCTCACGCCGGGTCGACGGATCCGTACCGCGCCGACGTCGGATTTGAAGGGACGATTCGCGTTCCCTGCATTGTCCGGTATTCGGAAAAGGTCAAACCCGGCGTTTACAACTGCTTCGCCAATCAGCTGGACGTTCTCCCCACCGTCGCCAAACTTTGGAATGTAACAGAAGAAGAACTCGGAAAACGCGAAGGGAAATCGCTTGTCAGCGTCCTCGATGGTCAGACGGAACCGGTTTATAAATCCTTCGCCTACTTCTCTGCCGATGGAAAGATTATCGCCGTCAGAGCCGACCGATGGAAGCTGTACTGTCCGCAGGAATATAAATCCGTATCCCAAACTGAAAACGCAGCGCCGGGCGTTCCCGCTCCGTACGTTATAAAAAACATCGACTGGGAACTGTACGACCTGTCAGACGATCCCGGCGAAACGACGCCCAAAAACGACGAGCGACCGGATATAGTAGAAACAATAAGAAAAGCGATCAATAGATAAAGTTAGTAGGAGTTTTCATTCTCGCAACTCGCTACTCGCAACTCGCAACTATCATGCATACCATCACCTGCGCTCAGGCGCGACAGTTTGACGCGTTAGCCGTTGAAAAATACGGCGTTCCCTCAATCGTTTTAATGGAAAACGCCGGACGCGGTTTGACAGATTTGCTTTGCAAACAATGTCCTAAACAAGTCGTTGTCTGCTGCGGAAAAGGCAACAACGGCGGAGACGGTTTTGTTATCGCTCGCCATTTGGATTTGCGTATCATTCCCGTCTACGTCTTCGCTGTCGGCTCTGCTGAACAGTACAAAGGCGACGCATTAATCAATCTCAATATTCTTCTCAAACTGGGAATAAACGTTCAATTCATACCGGAAAACAAACCGAATTTGGAAAATCTCGCCTCAGCGCTGGAAAAAGCGGACTGGATTGTCGACGCGCTGCTGGGAACCGGAGCGAAAGGACAGCCTCGCGCCCCGTTCGATACTGTCATTAATTTAATCAATAAAACAAATAAAAATGTTTTAGCTGTCGATCTCCCCAGCGGACTCAACGGCGACGATGGTTCTCATACAACATCTTGTATAAGAGCAACCCTCACCGGCAGTATGGGAGCAATTAAAACTGGTTTAATCCAAGCGGATTCTTCCCTCGTTGGAACGATTTCTGTAATCGACATTGGCGTCTTTCCAAAAGAGATGCTGTAACCCTATAAATCTGTTGCTATTAGATTTTTAACAGTTAAATTGTTTGTCTTTTTATAAACAGGTTATCCACATTTTATTTCAGTCCTTCAACCCGTTTTAGAAAAGTTTTTTTATCAAGTTTGAAAGAATGGTTTGCTTTATATTTTCGATATTTCCATCATTCTTTCAAACGATTTTTAAAAAATTTTTAAGAAATCTTGTAGCGCCCATTTGACACAAAAACGATTTGCGGTTACAATGCTTTTTATCAAAGTTGAAGACGTCAGCGGATAAACGAATTAGCCGTAATTTTAAGGATAAATGCGTCTTTTTAGTAGAATGGATTCTATGGGTAAAATAGATAAAATTTGAAACGGAAGCAGTGTAAATTTGCACCCTTATTAGAGAGTTTCCTCATGCTAAGTGCAAATGAAAACTGTTAGATATATTTTCGAGGCAGGACGTGAATAATCACGATACGGATATCGACTCTTTGTTCGTAAGGAGCAATCGTTCCAACGTTCCTTTAGAACAAAACAGTTCGGATTCACCCGCAAACGGAGCGAAAGACTTATCCACGCCGTTTGACAAGCTCAACGCAGCGGCAGCTCGACTGGCTCAAACGTTTGACTCATTGCCGTCAAACGCAGACGCGCGCCGAAGCGCCAAAAGCGCGGCAGCGCCGAAAACGCCAGCGACTGCAGAGCAGCCAAAGCCGGCTCGCGTTGGCAGGTTTGCGACTCTGGAAGATTTTGTCGCGGGGAAGAAGAACGTTGTCAGTCTCAACGTCGCCTACAGCATTCTCGACATGCCGGGTCAGTACAGCCCGCTGCTTTT
>JAZUMX010000856.1:0-2141 GCA_045603865.1 Thermoguttaceae bacterium | reverse complement strand
CCCAGCCCATTCTGCATCCTCGACGAAGTCGACGCCGCCTTGAACGAAGCTAACACCGGCCGATTCGGTCAAGTTCTCAAACGCTTTGGGAACATCACGCAGTTTATTTGCATTTCGCACTCCAAACGAACCATGTCCGTTGCCGACACGATCTACGGCATCACCATGCAGGAATCCGGCGTCTCGCGCCAGCTTTCCGTCCGCTTTGAAGACGTTACAGAAGACGGCGATATTATTATCCACAACCAGGCAGGCTAGATAGTTAGAAGTAAGGAGTTAACAATGAATAGCAACAATAAATTTCTTCTGCTGGTAAAAACGATTCTCGGGGTTCTGATTAGCGGTTGTGGCTCTGGCGCAGACAAAACTGGAGATATATCAAAAACGCAATCAGAAGCCGCATCCATAACCGTTGCCGAAGACGGCGTGAAACTGTCAAACGATGCGTCTGGTTTTGTCTTGCTAAGCGAGGCGGTTCCGGACGCGATTCTGGAGATTCGCTATTATTCAACGTACAATTTCGTGGGCGATCGGATTGACGGGTACGAGGAACCGGTTGCGCTTATTACAAAACAGGCGGCGGCTGCGCTGAAAGAGGTCAGCGACGAGTTGGTATCGAAGGGGTATCGTCTGAAAATTTTCGACTCGTACCGTCCGCAAAAGGCGGTTACGCATTTTATGAACTGGGCGAAGGACGCGAACGACGTCCGAATGAAAAAATACTTCTATCCTGAACTGGAAAAGAGCGTTCTGTTTCCTCAAGGGTATATAAACGAACATTCCGGGCACAGCCGCGGCAGTACGGTTGATTTAACGCTCTTTGATATGACGACGGAAAAAGAAGTTGACATGGGCGGGACGTTCGACTATTTCGGCGAGTTAAGCCACCCGGACTACAAAGATATTACCGAGCAACAGTACGCCAACCGCATGCTCTTGCGCGAGGTCATGCTCAAACACGGATTCAAACCGCTTCCAGAAGAATGGTGGCACTTTACGCTGGAAAACGAGCCGTATCCGGACACGTACTTTACGTTTCCCGTCAACAGCGATTCTGTGAAATAGCGCTAATGGCGCTGGCTGTTCACTACAGCCTCTTGCCTACTGCCTATTGCCTTCAATTTCCTTGATTTTATCTCGCAGTTCAGACGCCAGCTCGTAGTTTTCTTCCGCGACGGCTTCCTGCATCTGTCGACGAAGACCGTACTTGACAGTCATTTTCTGACTTCGTTCTCCAGAATACGACAATGGACGGCGTCCGACGTGTTCCATCGCGCCCTGCATCTGTTGGATTAACGGCAGAAGCTGATCGGCGAAATGTCGGTAGTCGTTGGCGCATCCCAGCCGTCCGACGTTGCGGAATTCGTAATACGCCACGCCGCAGACCGGGCAGACGATAACGTCCGTCTGATTTATCTTTTCCGCCGCCTTGTCCATTGCCAGGTGATGAAACATCTGCTTTGCCAGCGACGCAGCCGCGCTTGCCAACGCGGGCGATTCCGTATTGGCTTCCATTAAATACTCGTGAGCGTGGTATTCGCAAAGATGAATCTCAACAGGTTCGCCTTTGATAATCTCGGTAATATGGAAAGTTGCCTTTCTTTGGCATTTTTGACATTTCATGGTTTTTAGTTGCGCGATTTAATAATAGACGCGGTAGCGTTCCTATAGAACTGCGTAGCAGTTCAATATTAATAGCCGTGGGTTTTAACCCACGGAGCGAGTTGCGAGTTGCTTATAACTAATAGCGCTTATCCCTTGTAGAGTCAATATCAGTTTGCCCTACATTCAACCAAAGCGGAACGCGAAGCGTAATTCCGCATTACGAATTCCGCATTCCTAATTAAACAGCCCCTTGACGCCGCGGCTCTTTAGACTACAATTAATAGGGAGTAGGTTATAGAGAATAGGAAATAGAATTTCGCCTTTGGCGAGTATATTTACCACTCCATCGTGATATTTGGTTCTAGCCGAAGCGTAACTGCGCTCACGTTGTTCGCTCCGTTACCGCCTTTCATCTATTCCCTATTCCCTGCTCCCTATTCCCTATATGCGATACTCCCACGTTTGCGTAGAGTGTTTTACGCATATCCTGCCGCCGGAAGTTGTAACGTCAGACGAGATAGAACAGCGTCTGGCGC
>JAZUMX010000855.1:0-4576 GCA_045603865.1 Thermoguttaceae bacterium | reverse complement strand
CACTAAAGCCGCCGCTGAAAAAGCTGCTGACGCTGCTGAAGCTGTCGTTGAAAAAGCCGCTGATACCGTTGAAAAAGCGGTTGACGCTATTGAAAACGCTGCTACCCCGGCTCCGGAAGAATGATTTAGGCAGTAGGCAATAGGCAGTAGGCAGTAGTTTAGGGATTATCCCTTCTAACGCCTATTGTCTACGCCTCCTAAACTCCTCACTCCTCACCCCTCACTCCTAACTAACAAACGCTCTGGTTCAATTATATGCCTTTATACAAATACGTTCACGATAAAGAAAAGGGAAAAGATTGTCCTGAAGAATTTGAGGTTCTGCAGTATTTATCGGAACCGGATCTGACGGTCTGTCCGGATTGCGGCAAGCCCGTCCATCGAATTTTGGGGAATTTCGCTCCCGTCAAATCGGAACGCGACATGCTCAGCGACAAAAATATAGGGGAGAAAGGGTTTACGAAATACGTCAGAGCCGGAAACGGCTACTATGAAAAAACCGCCGGAGACGGTCCCCAGGTCATCTCAGGCAACTAACGGAGAAAGCCATGTTTTCAGGAATCGTAGAAGAAACCGCCCGCGTCGTCAAGATTGTCAAAGACCAGGAAAACGTTCACTTTACGCTCACCTGTTCGTTTGTAAACGAACTCAAAGTTGACCAGAGCGTTTCTCATAACGGCGTCTGTTTGACGATTGTTTCTATAGACGACAATACGTATACGACCACCGCCATGAAAGAGACGCTGGAGCGATCCAATCTCGGCTTGCTGCAAGTCGGCGACGAAGTCAACCTCGAACGCAGCATGTCGATAAACGGTCGGCTGGACGGGCACATCGTTCAAGGACACGTCGACATGACGGCGGAATGTATCGACATTCAAGACGCTCAAGGGAGCTGGTATTTCACCTTCAAGTACCCGTTTGACAAAGAAATGGCTCAGCGCGGATACATGACCGTCGACAAAGGCTCTGTAACAGTCAACGGCGTTTCGCTGACCGTTTGCAATCCGACTGACGATACGTTTCAGGTCGCCATCATTCCCTATACGTTTGAGCATACAAACTTCCACTGCTTTAAGGTTGGCAGTAAAGTCAATCTGGAATTCGACATCATCGGGAAGTATCTCGCCCGGCTGTCGCATTTTTCAAAGTAAACCTGAACAGACCTCTTTGCGAAGAGGCGGGAATTCCAGTTCTCGCCTCTTGCTTTTTATAGATATTTCCGACTCATCCGACTATTATTGTTAAACAGCTTTTAGCTTCTAGCTACTAGCTGCTAGCTTTTGATGTTTAAAAGTTAAGCTTAGAACTTCAAATGCACAAGCTAATAGCTAGCGGCTAATAGCTAACGGCTTCTCAGATTCGGACTTGTCGGAACAACCATATTCCTTTAACCCCCTTTGTCCTGCCATGAAACGCGTCTTTTTTGCTGTCGTATCGCTGTTTTTGTTGTCTCCGCTATGTTTCGCGGAAGAGTTCGCCTTGTCTCCCGACAACCCTCTTGACGCCCGCGCGCTGGAAATTGTCAAGATGATTCCTGCAAAGCCGGAATCCCTCTTGCCGCCGATTTCCGACCGCAACGCCTGGGAAAAGATTGCTCAAACCGGGAACGGCGCCGCCGTTATCAAACAGGCGGAAAAGATTCTCTCAACCCCCATGCCGGAACTGCCGGACGACTTGTATCTGGAATTCTCCCGAAACGGAAACCGAACGAACTGCCAGAGGGTCATTGGCGCTCGTCACGGACGCCTGGCTCCTCTTGTCGTGGCGGAATGTATTGAGAACAAAGGACGCTTTATTCCGGAACTGGAACGCTTTCTTCTGGAAGTCTGCAAGGAGAAATCCTGGGTTCTGCCCGCTCACGACCCCGGCAACGGGAACTTTAACGGGACGGGAATGAACGTTGACCTCGTTTCCAGCGCATTGTCCTGGGACTTGGCGACGGCGTACAACATCCTGGGCGACAAGCTGTCGCCGGAAGTTCGCCAGACGCTGCTGGAAACTCTCGAAGCGAGAAACTTCAAACCGTACGAAACCGCTATCAAGACAGGCAAGTTCCGCCCTCTGTGGTGGATTACGGGGGAGAACAACTGGAACGCGGTTTGTCACGCTGGCATGTGCGGGGCTGCTTTAGCCGCCATCGACGACCCGGCTCGACGCGCCTGGTATATCGCCGCCGCCGAAAAGTACAGCGCTGCGTTTATCAAAGGGTTTACGCCTGACGGCTATTGCTCTGAGGGGCTTGGATACTGGTCATACGGATTTGGGAATTATATCCGTCTGTCCGAAACGATTCGCCGCGCGACGAGCAACAAAATCAATCTCATGGATACCGAGTTCTGCGAGAAGCTTTCCAAATTCCCGTTGAGAATTCAGATCATGTCTGGAATTTCTCCGGCGTTTGCCGACTGCGGCGTTAGCGCCAAAGCTCCGAAACTGTACGTCAATTTCCTGGCGCATATTTACGGCTGGGACGTTCCGGAATACTACAGCGACGACGAACTGAAAAACGTCTCCGCCGGCGCGTACCTGCTTAAGGGAATGTATTCGCTCGATACGCATTTTTCGACCGAATTCAAGCCGGTGGGCGTTCCGATTCGGGACTACTTCAACAACGCGGGAATTCTTGTCTGCCGTCCGTGCGCCGACCCGGTCGCCAACAAACCCGGCGATAAAGACTGGGACAAGCTTGCCGCGGCGGTCAAGGCGGGGCACAACGCCGAATTCCACAACCACAACGACGTCGGCTCTTATACGATTGTTTATCACGGTCAGCCCGTCCTCATGGACGTCGGCGGGGAAGTCTATACAAAGCGCACGTTCAGCGGTCAGCGATACGTCAGCCGCGTTATCAATTCCTGGGGACATCCGGTTCCCATGATCAACGGTCAGCTTCAGGCCACCGGCGGGAATTCCAAAGGCGTGGTCGTCAAAGACGAGTTCTCGGACGAAAAAGACGTCTTCGCATTTGAATACCAGTCCGGCTATCCAGCAGTTAAAGAGCTGAAAAAACTGGAACGCACGTTTGTCTACGACAGAAAGAACAACGTCATTACGATTACCGACCAATTCCAGCTTGACGGCGAAACGAAGCTGCCGTTCGATTCCGCGTTGACAACCATCTGGGACGCTCAGCGAGACGGCGACTCGATTATTGTCGGCAAAGACAATTATCGACTCCGCGTTGAAGTCGAAGCGACAACAGTCGACGCGACCGGCAAAGAAACGAAACTGGACTGGGAGTTCACGTCTGAACTGTGTAACGAAGATCAGGGCGGACTCAAGGGCTCCAAACGCCTCGGCGTCGTTCTCCCGCCGGTCAACAACGCAACGGTTCGTTTTATCATAAAGCCCCTGTAGGGATTTGCGAGTTACAAGTAAACTCAAAGCAGCCTTCAATATCAGACAGCGGGAGGGAAGCGTAAGCCGAACTCCCGCTTTCTTTTAAGTTAACTACGCACATAATCTATCCCTGAATTGCTTTTTAATCCTATATAAAAGTTTGGTTTCAAAGTTAATAAAAATTAAAATATTCAGTTCTTACCCCTTGCAATTAATAAAAATTTTACCATAATATATAAAAGTTATAGTTTGTGTAATTTGTTTATGATTGTTTAATTCATACAAACGGCATAATTTAACAAATCGTTAATGTTAAGGAAAGGATTTACCATGAAAACCAGAGTTGTTGCCCTGATGGCAGCCGTAATTGCAATTTTTGCAATCTTTTCGTCAACTTCAGAAGCCGGATGCCACTGCAGAGCGTGCTGCCCGCCTCCGGCATGCTGCGATGTTGATCCAGTTTGCGACGTTCCCGCTTGTGCTCCCGCTTGCGCGCCTGCTTGTGCGCCCATTTGCCGGTCCGTTTGCAGACCCGTTTGTCCGCCGCCGGTTTGCGTTCCTGCTTGCGCGCCCATTTGCCGGCCCGTTTGCAGACCCATTTGTCCGCCGCCAGTTTGCGTTCCCGCTTGCGCGCCCATTTGCCGCCCCGTTTGCAAGCCTGTTTGCGCTCCCGTTTGCCCGCCTGTCTGCAAACCGTGCTGCCCGATTTTGCGTTGCCGCGTTGGCTTCTGCAATCCCTGCGATGATTCCTTCGTCGATTCCGCTGATTGCGGTACATTCGGTGGAGACGTAGTTGATACGCCTGAAACAGCTCCGCCCCCCGCTCAAGCTCCGGCCCCCGTCCAAGAGCCGTCCCCGGCCGAAGACCCGACCCCGGCCCAGACCCCTGAAGAACCCCAAGAATAGTTAGGCTGTAGGCGGCGCTTTGAGTCAACTCCTCACTCCTCGCTCCTAATTCCTAACTCCAAAAATCAAATTTAAAGATTTTTTAAAAATTTTCGAAAAAGCGCCTTTCCCCCCATTGACGGGAATTAAAAAAGCGCTATATTATCCCCCGTTGTTTGCGCGACAAGTCGAGCAATCAACAAATGACCTTTGACAATTTGGCGGAACAGACATTGTACCTTAAAAGATGAATAAGAGATAGTCTCTTGTTTTTTCCTTTGTGAGCAAGTTGTGAGCTTGAAAAGCTCAATAACCTGCAAAGACCAATAAGTAACCGAACTTATTGGCA
>JAZUMX010000854.1:0-1690 GCA_045603865.1 Thermoguttaceae bacterium | reverse complement strand
CGTACGCAGATTATCGTCGCCCGTCCGCCCAGGTTGGAACCGGCAACACCTACTCCGACTTAACGCGCATTCGACTGGGAGCTGGAACCAATGAAACGATATCATACGACAATCTGACTGTCGCAACCAAAGTCTCCGATATTTTTGGAACTGTTACATTAGACGAAAACAAGCCGCTGTACAGCGAATCGTTTTCCGGATACAAAACCGCGACGGATATCGTCGGACAAAAATACACCAGTCAGGGCGGCTTGCCAGCGGCAACCTGGGGCGGCGACACAGGAAAAGCAACCGTTGCTGCGAAGGGTTTGTCCTACGACGGCTATCAGTCGGAAACTCAAACCGGAGGAATGATTTCAGTAAACGGACAAAATCTGTACGTCGCTCCAGACGACATTCTCATGGACAGCGCAGGGCTTCTCGCGTCCGACGGTTACTACGGCGGCAACGACGCGTCCGGCACGCTGTACATTGGGTTCCTCACGCAGTCAGACGCTTACCCGTCCTGGGGCGCCGCGATTCAGCTTTACAGAAGTTCCGGTTCAGAAATTCTCGGTATTGGGAAAAACGGCGGTTCCAGTACGTTCAGTATTTTCGGCGATGCGTCCGGAGGAGTTGTAGACCTCAATACAAACGGCGCAACGCTGGACGACAAAAGAACGCATTTGGTTATCGCTAAAATTGACTATCAGCCCAACGCTAACGACAATATCACGTTCTACTTTGACCCGGACTTGTCCAAGCCGGAAGCAGAACAGTCTGCGGCTTCGATAACAACGACCACCGGCAACGCTGCTTTTGACTCTTTGCGAATCCGCAACGGCGCAAACGCTTCAGTCTGGAACGTAGACGAAATTCGCTTGGGAACGACCTGGAACTCTCTGCTGCAAAGCAACGTCAACCCGGAAGAATCAACATTCAAATCAACTCCGATTATCAAAGAGTCTTTCTCCGGCTACGCAGAGGGACCGATTAACGGTCAAGCCTATCAGGG
Source organism: Thermoguttaceae bacterium (assembly GCA_045603865.1). Taxonomy (GTDB): domain Bacteria; phylum Planctomycetota; class Planctomycetia; order Pirellulales; family Thermoguttaceae; genus RUG11551. Next base: position 696 of record JAZUMX010000854.1, on the reverse strand, counting down.
AACAGGCGAAGCGTATAAAGGCGCCTGGCAAGCGAGCAATGCGTCTATTGTAGACGGACGATCGCTTGAGTTTGCCGGCTGGGAAAGCAAAGACGGTTTGTTAAGCGTTCCCGGAGGCGCCAGCGCGACGATGAATTTAGACAACGAACTGTTTTTAGCCGCCGGACTGGTTGACGCCAACGGCAACATCGGCGGCGAAAGCGTCAAGGGAACCGTTTATTACGGATTCCTGCTTAACGGGCACAGCGCTAGATCCTGGTCAGGCGGCGCGGAACTGTACCTCGACGGCGCCGAAGTTCTTGGATTGGGACAATTTAGCGGAGCGTCGGCGTTCAGCGGATTTGCCAAAAATCCAAGCGGTCGAAACTTTGACCTTAATTCCGCCAATCACGAAGCTACCGCGGCATACGAATGGGTAGACAACGACGATCACCTGATTATCGCTCGCATAGACTTCAATCCGAACTCAACGGATATTTTAACGGTTTATTTTGACCCGGACTTGACGCTTTCTGAAGCTGAACAGGATGCCGCTTTAAAAACGGTTCTTGAGGGTTACAATCTGGCGTTTGATCAAATAATTTTCCGTAACGGCGCGGCATGGGACTATGACGAATTCCGCATGGGCTTGACATGGGACTCGATTGTCGGCGAAAATAATTCTGGGGTTCCGGAACCGTCGACGTGGGCGCTGCT
>JAZUMX010000853.1:0-7384 GCA_045603865.1 Thermoguttaceae bacterium | reverse complement strand
GACGCGATCAAGGCGAACAACCCCATCGAAATTGCTCAAGACGCTACGCTGGAATACAACGTTCCCGCCGGCGATCCCAAACAGCTGACGTTTTCGGAAGACTCAAAGATTTCCGGCGCTGGAAATGTAATCAAGACGGGCAAGGGAACGCTCAAGATTCTCGCAACCGACGGCCTGTTTGAATCGGATAACTTCGCAGTCAAAGCCGGCGAACTGGACTTCAAAGGACAGTACAACGGTGATTTGGAAGTTGAGAACGGCGCGACGCTTTCGCCCGGCAACTCCGTCGGCGACCTGACCGTCTACGGCAACGTCAAAGTCGACACCGGAGGAACGCTCCTGTTCGAGTTCAGTTCTTATAACGACGATCCAACCTTGCGGGAATTCGACACGCTTGACATTCAAGACACAGACGTGTCTAAAAAACTGATTCTCGATACAGACTCGCTTATCAAGCTGTCATTTTTGAACGGCGATGCGTCCGATTGGGCGACAGAAGGCAATGTATACCAGCTGGTTTCAGACGCAGGATTTGCTGACGAAGTTACTCCCCTTGAAGGTTTTCTTGGGTACTTCGAGAATTGGTTCCGTCTGGAAGGCAGACCGGAAGGTCTTTTCCTGGTCGGCTTGGGCGCTCCAGAATCCGGCTCCGGCGTCCCTGAACCGTCGACCTGGGCGCTGATGATTCTCGGTGTTGCTGGATTGATGTACTGGCGGAAAAGAAAGTAATCAATCTCAATCTCGAAAGAGAAAGTTATTAAAATGGGGTTTGGCGGTTAGTCGTCGAACCCCTAAATTTTATCTATTTTAACAAGCGAATACAATTCTTTAAAATTTTTCTGCTCGGCGCTTCTTAAAAGAAAAAATTTGGTGTATAATATAGGTGTATAATATATATTAACTAAAAGTGTAAATATATATTTTCAGTCGGTTGTCCCGGCGCAAATGACGTTTATATAATCGTTATCCAGTTTCCCCCAACAAGGGAGTAAAAACATGGCTAATAATCAATACCGTTTATTTCAGTCCAGCCGCGTTTTAACAAAAGGAATTTTGGCGGCGCTTGTATTAGGGCTTTTTGTTTTGACTGCCAGCGCAATGGCAGACATTGTTGAACGCTATAACGCCGGCGGGACGCTGACAGGGTCGGGAACTGACGTTGCCGCTGTTCAAAACGCGGAGGGATTGGCAGAAAACGACGTCATTATCATTTCCGGAACGGCGACGCATAATACAGGCATTGCTCAAACGATTCAAAATTTCACGATTCGTTCTTCGCAAGCTGGCGTTAAACAGACCATTAAAGCAGGAAACACTCGATTATACAACTTTAACGATGGCGTGAAGACGTACAACATCAATTTAAAAGATCTGGATTATCAGGGCTATTCAAGCGCCGTTGGCAACGCAATTGGTCTGTTTATGCACACGTCTCCGAATTTGACGTTAAATATTAACACAGATAACGTATCCTTTACAGGATTTAAAGCCTCTACTCATCATGGCGGCGTTTTTGGACTTGACGGAGCTGGGAATCTGAACATAGTTGCAACAAACGGACTCGTTTTTGACGGCAACCGGTCAAACGCCTCTACAGGCGGGGCGATCCATGTCAATAACGGAACGCTTTCTATAAAAGCTGACACGCTGACATTTAAAAACAGCTACGCTCAAACAAACGGCGGAGGAATTTACGCTGGAAATAAATTGACAATCGAAGCGGATTCCATTACGTTTGAGAGCAACTCCACCGGAGGCGGTCAGGGCGGGGCTTTCTATTCGAAAAATACCACTCTTATCAGCGGTAATACGATATTGTTCAAAAACAATTCTTCAACCGCTCATGCTGGGGCGATTCGACTTGACAATTCCTCTGCAACGCTGACAATTAAAGGGAACTCTGTTACCTTTGACAACAACAACGGCGCTGGCAACGAGGGCGGGGCGATTTGCTCACACTATCTGGTTATGAACGGAACGAGCGCCTCTTCTGTAACGACGTTCAAAAATAACAAAACGAAGAACTTCGGCGGAGCTATTTGCGCCTATACAGAAGCAACGTTCAAAACCGGCTCGTTCTATTTTGACAATAACAGCTTTTCAACCCGATATACAACCAACGGGTACGGCGGCGGCGCGCTGACGACAAACAAACTGACCATCAGCGACGTCAACGTTCTCAGTTTTACAAAAAACAACAGCGCGTACAACGGCGGCGCAATCAACCTTACAGCCAGCGGCGTTGCCAATATCGAAGCGAAAACGATTATCTTTGAAGATAACGTTGCCAACGACCACGGCGGCGCGATTCATGGCGGATCAGACGCTGCGGTCAGCATTACGGGCGAGTCCATCAGCTTTGCTCGAAACTCCAACAAAACCGGGGACGGCGGCGCGATTCGCATGGCGAACTCAACGGTAAACGTTTCAGGAAAGAACGCTGATACAGTTATAACGTTCAGTAACAACGTCTCAAAGGGACTCGGCGGGGCGATCAGCGCCAGAGCGAACCTGTCTAATGGTAAGTTTACCTTTGAAAACAACTCGGCTGGCACATACGGCGGCGCGATTCACGGCGGCATTGTCGCCTTCTCCGGCGATGGAACGTCTGCCGTCTTTACCGGCAACACGGCTGTAAGCGGCGGCAACGACCTCAACGTCAGTACGTCTTTGAGTTTCACCGATAATGGAACCTACTCGTTTGACGGCGGCATTCGTCTTGCCAATGACGACACCACAATGACGATTGACAAAGCCCAGGTTACGGTTTCCGGTCGAGGAAACGATACAACCAATATCTATCAGCTGAAAAACGTTTCCATTTCCAACGGCGGCAAGCTGACGGCGAATTTAGACAACATCAATTCTTTTACCGGCGCGTTCGACCTTGGATATTCCTATGCAACAGGAACGTTGGAAATGAACGTCGGCGCGGGCTTGGCTAAAGAGATGTCTTTCTCGGACGTTAGCGTTTCCGGCGACGGAACTCTTGTCAAATCCGGCTCAGGTACGCTAACGCTGACTGGTTCAAATACGTCGAACTTTGGCGAAGCAAAGGTTTCCGGCGGAACGCTCGTTGTACCAAGTACAACCACTATTCCAGTTTCTCTTGTTACCGTTGAATCGGAAGCGACGTTCAAGTCGGGAGCGAATATGACCAGTACAGAATTCGTTCTCGACGGCGGCTCTTATGTAGTTGGCGATACGTCAGCGTCCAGTGAAGTTACGATAGGCAATCTGACGCTTAATGGCGGAAGAATCTGTTTCGATTTTAATGAAGCTTCTGATAGCAATGATGCCGCCGACTGGCTGATGGTTTCTTCTGCCACTCTGAATTCCGGGTATGTTGATTTGTCGTTCCATGGCAGCAGCTCTGACGAGTGGTGGGACTTTATTCATACGGATTTTAGCAACGGATTCTCTCTTATTCAGGGCTATATCGTTGATGTCGACCAATTCGATCCCACCGCCTTTGCAGTTACAGTGAATGGCGCGCCGAGCAACTCCTGGACGATTGAAGCTCAACCTGGTCAGCTTTTGCTTTATGCAGTAGAAGGGGAAGATCCTCAAGTTGATCCCTGGTATGACGCCAACACGTCTGATGTCGATCTGCCGAACTGGACGATTACCGGAACGGATAGAGTCGGCGCCAAGTTTACCGAAGGCGGGGCTGACGCAGAGTATTCCGGCGAAGTCAATATGAACGGAAACGGGTCTTTCGACGTCAGCGCTAACAAAAATCTGACGCTCTCTAACGCCATTTCCGGCGATGGAGCCGTTACAAAGATCGGCGAGGGAACTCTGACTCTTGCTGCAAACAACTCGTATGCCGGTGGAACGACGATTTCTGCTGGCGTTCTTAAACTTACCGATAACGGAACGCTGGGAACCGGCGGAGTTGTCAACAACGCGGTTCTGGAATTCGCGCACGATTCCGCTGCGACGATTGGAAACGTCATTTCTGGAACGGGAACAGTTGCCAAAACCGGAGCGGGAACCGTAACGCTCTCCGGCGACAACTCGTATTCCGGCGGAACGACGATTTCAGCCGGAACGCTGAAAGTTACCCAGGTCAGCGGTTTGGGAACTGGTCCCGTTACAATCAACGGCGGAACGCTCGACACAACAGCTGCGGGAAGCGGACAGACGTTCAACTACGATTTAACCATCGGAGCGAACGGCGGAACTATAACAGCTGCCGGATCAAGCTATTCGACTTTCAAATCCGTTTCCGGTTCGGGCGACTTGACGACAAACGGATACGTTCTCTTTAACGGAGGCGGCGGATATAATGGACACGTTACTGTCAAAAGCGGTTATATGTGTATCAAACCAGATTCGTTCGGCGTCTTTGATTTAACGCTTGATGGAGGTCAAGTTAATGTCGCCGAAGCCGGAACCATTCACATTGGAAAGCTCAACGCTCCCAATGGAGGTTCATATCTTTTCGGCAGCAATGAAAACAATCAATACGTTTTTGAAATCGGCGTTGGCACAACCAGTACAGATGTTGCAACATACGGCAGCGCTATTCGCGGCAACAACAACGGAGCGTATAACGTAACAATTAAAAAGGTCGGCGAAGGTACGCAAATATTCAATCGTACCGGTTACGCATATTCCGGAACTCCCAATTCGATTAAAGAAGTTATTGTCGACGGCGGGAAAATGATTATTGACGCCAATAATACCGATGCCTTTAAAGCTTCGAATACAAATGGATTCTGGGGAACGGCTCCCATTACAGTCAATTCGGGAGGAACTTTGGAATTTAAAAGAAGCTGGACAACGGCTCCCAATGTTCAAATGACAATTAACGGCGGTACGCTTACATTGTCGGCTGGCCAATACCTTAATAAAGTAACTTTGAATTCCGGAACGGTTGATGGTTCTAATGATATTCGTGCGGGATATAACGGAACTGGCGTTTGGACGGTTAAAGGCGGTACGTCAACTATCAAATCCAACGTTGTGCTTGTACTCAAGGGCGATTACAAAACCTTTACCGTTAATTTTGACAAAGATGCAACTTTAGACGTTAAAAAGAGCGTTTACGGATTAGACGGGTATACTGGCACAGCAGTAACATTTAAAGGAACGGGAGACGGTCCTGGGAATATTCTTATCCGTGGAGAATCTGGAACTATACATAATTTGGGGAATATTACGTTCAACAACATGAACGGATCTATTGCCTCTGCTATAACAGGAACCAGCGCTGTTACTAAATCCGGCGCAGGTACAGTTACACTGTCCGGCGCTAATACGTATACCGGCGCGACAACCGTTTCCGGCGGAACGCTCGTTTTGGCAAGTTCCGGAAGCCTGGCGTCTAACGTAACAATATCGGGCGGGGAGTTTGCTGACGGCGCCAATTCGATTACGTCCAACGTTACGATTAACGGCGGAACGTTCACCATCGGCGATACGAGCGCTGCGTCCAGAATTACCATCGGAGATTTTGCGCTGACCAGCGGAACCGTCAAATTTGACTTCAACAGCGCGTCCACAGCAGACAATTATGATTTCCTGACAACCGGCGCGGCAACGCTGACGTCTGGAACGATTAACGTTACGTTCAACAGCGGCGACGTTGATACGTGGTGGAGCAACTGCTCGGACAGCGGATACGCTTTGATCAGCGCGTCTTCTTTGACGTCAGGCAATATCCAGCTGCTTGTCAACTCTGTGGAATCTCAGCAGTGGTATCTCGACACGACGGGCAATACGCTCGTATTGAAGAAGCAGGGAGCAGAACCGCCAACGGATAAGTATTATCGCGCTAACTCGCCTGAAGCTCTGGCTGAAGACGCGTGGACGATTGACGGAACGAACAAAGAGGGTATTAAGTTTACCGAGGGCGACAAGACAACGGAAACCTATACTGGCGAAGTTGAAATGAACGCTCCCGCTCCCAACGGTACAATTGAAGTTGCCGACGGAAAGAATCTGACGCTCGCTGGCATCGTCTCCGGCGAAGGCGCAATGGATAAAACCGGAAAAGGATCTTTGACCCTGTCCGGCGACAACACGTATTCCGGCGATACGACTGTTTCAGAAGGAAAGCTTACTCTGACTGGCGACGCCGTCAAGGCGAACGGTCCGATTGATATTGCTGCCAACGCCACGTTGGAATACAACGTTCCTACCGGTGAAAAATCGTTGGAATTCACCAATAGCAATGCCGTTATCGGTTCAAACGCTATCAAGACCGGCAAGGGAACGCTCAAGATTTTGTCAACCGACGGACAGTTTGCTCCGGATAATTTCGCAGTAGAAGCTGGCGAACTGGACTTCAAAGGCAAGTACACCGGCGACCTGGTTGTTAAGACTGGCTCAACGCTTTCGCCCGGCAACTCCGTTGGCGACCTGACCGTCAACGGCAGCGTTATAATTGAAACTGGCGCGACCGGCTTGTTCGAATTCAGCGCTTATAACGAAGACCCAACGCAGCAGCAATTCGACACGCTTGCCATCGAAGGCAATGGCGCATTTGTAATCGATGAGAATTCGATTATCAAGCTGTTCTTTGAAGGCGGCAACGAGGACGCCAAGCTTTGGGCGGCGGAAGGATCTGAATACAAGCTGGTTTCCGACGAAGATTTCGTCAGTGAAACAACCGACATGAGCGGCTTGCTTGGCAACTTCACGAGTCTGTTCGGTCTGGAAGGCAGAACGGACGGTCTGTATCTGATTGGCTTGGGCGCAGGTCCCGCTCCTGAACCCGGCTCTGGCGTACCGGAACCGTCCACCTGGGCGCTGCTGATTCTCGGCGCCGCTGGATTGCTGTTCTGGCGAAAACGAAAGAATGCGTAATTCGTAATTACGCAAGCGCAGCGTCAATATCTAACGAGCGAGAGTAACGCGAAAGCGGAACTCTCGTTTTTTGCAATTTTATTTGTCTAATTGCCATTCCTGAAATACTCTCGGAACGAATCAGGGCTGTCTATTCTCTAATCATTACAATCCATATAATCCCTATTCTTGTTATTACCGGAAAGTTTACCTATCTTATCAAATATTTTTTGAAGATTTTTTGAATTTGTTAAAAATCCAAAAAATTTTTGTGTATAATATATATTGGTGAAATTTTATTTGGAGAGTTGTAAACATCCAAAGCGGGCTACTATTATATGCTCGTTTTACAATCACATATTAAATTTTATAAAGGTTCGAGAAATGAAATCGACATTTCAAAAACGTATTTCCTTGTTCGTTACAAATAATTTAATCGGCGCTGTCCGTTTTGCGCTGGCAGTTGCGCTGACGACAATGCTGTTTATCGGTTCCGCAGCGGCAGAAACGTACTCGCTGACAACGCGCGTAAAGCCTTCTGAAGCAGGCGCTGGCGGGCTGCCATCTGGCAAAACGTATTGCGATTTAA
>JAZUMX010000852.1:0-1581 GCA_045603865.1 Thermoguttaceae bacterium | reverse complement strand
TGACGGAGTCACCTCGATCCGCGAGGCGATCTCGTTCGCGAAGGAAGGTGAGACGGTCACGTTCGATGAATCGATGAGAGATCAAACCATCGTACTGAATGGTACACCGCTGAGTCTGACCAAAGCAGTCAGTCTCGATGCCGGCGATCTGAATGTGACGATTGACGCGGACGGGAAGTTTCGGGTACTGTGGAGCGAAACGTACTCCAAAACCGCGTTTTATCTGAAAGGTCTGACGTTTACAGAAACGTATGGTGCTGGAATCTATCATCGTGAGGGCGTACCGACGGTTACGAATTGTGTGATTCAAAATAATCAGGGAGACGGGATCCATTCCTGGACAAATAATTCCCTAACGGTCGAAAGTTCGGCAGTCCTGAAAAACAGCGGAGAAGGACTTCTTTTCCTCCAGGGCAAGAAGCTGAATGTATCCAATTCACTTTTTGCGGGAAATACGGTTACTGGAATTTGTGTATTCCAAAATAATGTCCCGACATTGACTAACAGTACTGTAGTCGGAAATGGTTTCTATGGTGTCATTGCTAATTCCAGCAGTAAAGGCGGATTGGCATTTACCGTAAATAACTCGATCGTGACTGCGAATGGTGTAATTTTAGAGCATGCAGATATGGAAGCCTATGACCTCAACGGCAAAGCGAAGGTCACGAACAGCATCGTCGGGACGAATGATCCTGTAAATCGCGACACGCTGAAGAACACGCAGACGGGCGTGCGGGATCCCGGATTCGTGAATCTGCCGGATTTCGCGAATTACGAAGAGTGGCTCAACGCGCGGGAAGAGGATTGGGATCTGACGCTGAAGGCGGGGTCCAGAGCGATCAACGCGGGGGATGTGAAGCTCCTCACGAAATCCGGGATGCCGCAGACGAGTTCCGATCTGGCCGGGAATGCGAGAATTTCCGGAAGCAAAGTGGACATCGGCGCGTACGAATACCAGACGGCGTTCATCGAGACTCCGGATGTGGAGGTCGTGAAGTCCGGCAAGACGCTCACCGTTACGTGGGATGCGGTCTACGGCGCGTCGTCGTATCTCGTGGAATACCGAGATGTCAAGACGGCCAAATGGACGGCGAAGACTGTGAAAAAAGGGACTTCGCTCGCCATCAACGGGAAAGTCGGCACGACGTACGAGATCCGGGTCACTGCCGTGACTGCGAACGGAAATTCGAAAGCCGCGGTCGAGACCGTGACGGTCTACGCGCCGCTGACGACGCCGAAACTCAAGGCTCTGAAGGACTTCTGTAAGGACGACACGTTTGCGGTCGAAGTGACGAACTACGCCGCCAATCTCGCGAGTGCTGCGGAGTCGGTGACGTTCGGAATGAACGGCATTTACGAAACGTTCACGATCGAAAACGGTTCCGGAAATGTACGTTTTGCGTCCGGTGAAGTCGTGACGTTCCAGAACGGTACCTTCACGGTCACGAATGCGAAGGCCAACTCGCAGTACAAGCTGGAAGTCATGTTCTCGAACCCGCTGACCGGCTCAGCATTCGCGAAAGCGAACGTCAAGACGACGAAGACGACGTACCTTGCGCCGACGAACTTCCACGTGACTGC
>JAZUMX010000851.1:0-1962 GCA_045603865.1 Thermoguttaceae bacterium | reverse complement strand
TCCCATTTCCACTGCTGAGCCTCAGAAAAAACAATTGTCTCTTTGAGCGCTTTGACGGCTTCTTCCAAACGTCGATTGACGACAAGCAAATCAATAAGCAGCAGTCTGGCGGGAATGTCTTCCGGGGTCTTGTTAAGCAGTTGAACAAGATCCTGTTCCGCTTCAAAGTACCGTCCTTCCAGATAGCGTTTTTGCGCTTCTGGAAAGAGGTCCTCGTTAGTCGTTTGAGTGGACGCGTCGCGCGCCTTTTCAATAAGATAAGAAACCGTACAGCCGACTATGTACACGCCCAAAAAACAGCCCAACATGACGTTGTCCCAAACAACGTCGCACGTCTCCGGCCAGATGTACCGGGTAATTATAACGCCGTCAGCCAGAAACGCCGTCGCCAAAGCCCAAAACAGCGCCGTCCAGGTTCCCCGCTGCGTCAGCTGCGGCAAACCCGGCCAAAGATACGTCGGCAATGGAATTCTGGACTTGGACATGGTAATTAGGCAGTAGGCAATAGGCAGTAGGCAGTAGTAGGGAGTAGGGAGTAGGGAATAGGGAATAGGGAGTAGTAATCGCGAAGCGACCAACGGGAGCGGTTGTTGGCGCTTCGCGCGGCAGCGCGGACTGGGAGCGGCGCCTCGCCGCTATTTGCTCATCGTTTCGAGCAGGTCGAGCAGGTTTCGTTTGATTTCTTTGCGGTCGCAAATAACATCTTCAAACGGCGTCAGGACGCGTTCGCCGTGAACGATGCCGATCATCTTGCCGGTTTCTCCCGCCAAGAGGGCTTCTACCGCGCCAACGCCCATCGAAGCGCCGAAAAGCCGATCGCCGTAACAGGGAACGCCTCCGCGGATGATGTGCCCGAGAATTACAACTCGAGACGGGAACGGTTCCGGACCGATAGCTCTGACGCCCTTTTGGATGTCAATCGCGCCGCCGAGTTCGTCTCCTTCCGCGACAACCGCCAGAATAGAGTCTTTCTTGCGGCATTTGAGTACCATAAGACGCTTGTAAATCGCCTCGTAGGAATCGATAAGTTCTGGAATGCAGACGATTTCCGCGCCGGCGGCAATGGCGGCGCACAACGCCAGGTATCCGCTTTCGCGTCCCATAACTTCAACGTAGAACATGCGTTCGTGGCTGGAGGCGGTGTCGCGCAGTTTGTCCAAAGCATCGACAGCGGTGTCAACGGCGGTGTCGAACCCGATGGTGATGTCGGTGCCTTTCAGGTCGTTGTCAATCGTGGCGGGACAGCCGATAATCTGCCCATTCCAGACTTTGGTAAAGTCCAGCGCGCCGCGCAGCGTTCCATTTCCCCCGATAGTAATCAGGGCGTCGATCTTATGTTTTTTCAGATTTCTCGCCGCCTTTTGTCGTCCTTTGTCTGTCATGAAAGCGTCGCAGCGGCTGCTGTACAAAATCGTTCCACCGCGAGACGACAGCCCGGACACGGAACGAATCGGCATGGTTGCCTTGCCCTCGCGATTGATATAGAACTCTTCGTCCAGAAGCCCTTGATAGCCGTGCATAATGCCAATAACTTCATGCCCTTCGCTGACCGCCTTGCGAACAACGCCGCGAATACAGCAGTTCATACCAGGCGCGTCGCCGCCGGAACATAGTACGCCAATTCTCATAGCAGGATTCTCCTTATTGAATTAGAAATTAGCAATTAGCAATTAGTAATTTTAGGACGACTTTGCACTATCGTCCTATATTTATTTTTCAGGAAATATTAAACCATAAAATAAATAGTTTTGCAATAGCGGTCAAGAGCGTTCAGACCCCTTCTTGACGATTTTTAAATAATTTATTAAATATAAGCAGAATTGGGGCGAGAGGTTTTAACTGCAAAGAACGCTTCGCCAATTGCTAATTGCTAATTGCTAATTGCTAATTGCTAATTGCTAATTGCTAATTGCTAATTGCTAATTGCTATGAATGCCAACATTGTCCGACTGATTGACGCTT
>JAZUMX010000850.1:0-1777 GCA_045603865.1 Thermoguttaceae bacterium | reverse complement strand
CCGGCTGTTGAAGAACCCGCTGCTCCGGCTGAAGAACCCGCTGCTCCGGCTGAAGAACCCGCTGCTCCTGCAGAAGAACCCGCTGCTCCTGCAGAAGAAACCCCGGCTACCCCGGCTGAAGAAGCTCCCGCCGCTCCGGCAGAAGAGCCCGCTGCTCCGGCTGAAGAAGCTCCGGCTGTAGAAGAAGCTCCCGCCGCTCCCGCTGAAGAAGCTCCGGCTGTCGAAGAACCCGCTCCTGCTGCTGAAGAAGCCCCGGCTGCTGAAGAAGAAACTGCTGATCGCGCCAATCCCCCGCAGCCGAAAGTCGAACTCAATCCTGCGTTCAAACCGGCGATTTACGCGACTCTTCCGGATTACTGCCCGGTTCCGGACGGCATGACTCTGGATGAAAAGACGAATATCATTTATCTCAACTGCCCGAACTACGTTCCCGCTGACGAAAACGGCAAACGCGAATTCAACGCCTGCCTGATGCAGATTCTTCCGGACGGAACGGTTGAAAAGGTTTTGGAATACCCGACTCACCCGGAAACCGGCAAGATCGGTTCGATGGGCATTGACATCTGCCCGTCTGGCAACCTGTACGTTTGTGACAACCAGCGTTTCTCTACCGATCCGCAGGGACAGGTCGCTTCTCGAATTCTCCGTATCGCGCGCGACGAAAACGGCAAAGTCATTTTTGACGAAAACGGCAAGCCGGACGTCAAAGTCGTAATCGAAGGCATCAACCTCGCCAACGCTCTGCTGTGGGACGGCGACAATCTGTACATCACCGACACCGTTGTTCCGACTCAAGGTGATGAATTCGGACGCGGCGGCATTTGGAAGTTCACCCGCGACGAAATCAAAAAGGCTCTGGAAAACAACGAAGTTATCAAAGTTGACGCCAAGGCTGGCGACGCTCACCTGATCGTTACCGCCCCGGTTAAGAAGATCGGCCGTGAAGACTTCTCCGGCGCTGACGGCATGACCAAGGCGTGGGACGCGATTTACTTCGGCAACTTCGGCGATGGCGTTATTCGCAAGGTTACCTTCGACGAAGAAGGCAAGCCGACCGTTGAAGTCGTTGTCGATCGCGACGATTTCCAGTGCTGCGACGGCATTTTCTACGATAAGGTTACCGACCTGATTTACATTGACGACTCTCAGGCGAACGCGATTCGCACGCTCGACAAAGACGGCAATCTGAACATCCTCTGGATCAACCCGGACACCGACGGAGCTGACGGCTCTCTCGACCAGCCGGCGGAATGCATCGTTCGCGACGGCAAACTGATCATGGCGAACTTCGACTGGACGTTCCCCGGACTGACCAACGCCGCTCACGACAAACCGTATACGCTCAGCGTCATCGACGTTACCTCGTTAGCGAAAACCACGCTTGAAAAGGTTGCTGAAGCTGTCGAAGAAACCGCTGAAAAAGCTGCTGAAGCCGTCGAAAACGTTGCTGAAAAAGCCGTTGACGCTGCTGAAACCGCCGTTGAAAAACCCGCTGACGCTGCTAAAGCTGTCACTGAAAAAGCCGCTGACGCTGCGGAAAAAGCTGTAGACGCTATCGAAAACGCTGTTGCTCCGGCTCCGGAAACCGCTCCGGTTGAATAGCAATTAGTAATTCGGAATGCGGAATGCGGAATTATTTTGGGTTAGCGCTTGCGTAATTCCGAATTCCGAACTCCGAATTCCGAATTAATTTAACTCCTCACTCCTCACCCCTCACTCCTAACTAACAAACGCTCTGGTTCAATTATATGCCTTTATACAAATACGTTCACGATAA
>JAZUMX010000849.1:0-5305 GCA_045603865.1 Thermoguttaceae bacterium | reverse complement strand
TGGGAGAACTCTGGGAGAAGCTGGGAAAGAGCTAAAATTTTCCCAGAAATCTCCCAGGAGCCTCCCAGAAAACTCCCAGAATTCTCCCAGAACCCTCCCAATCTTTACCTATTTTAACAAAACAATTCCTAAAATATTAATAAAAAATCTCCAAAAAATTTGACATCTTTTAAATTTTAGAGTATAATATATTTATGCAACTATATATTCGTTGCATGAAACGTAAGTATTAAACGCAATCAATTTTCCCTTTTTAATAAACCTCGAACTCATGTTTGTTTCCATGACGAAGTTCCCGAAAACCCTTTGTTTTGCGATTTTCGCTGTTGCAAGTTTAACGCTCGTTCCCGTTTTCGCGGCGCCTGTTACGTACACTAACGGTGAAATTTACAACGCTCCCAATATCAATACCGATGATTACGATTCGGTGAATTTTGTCATTACCGACGCGTCGCTCCATTCCTATCCCAGAAATCTTTCGGGTTCTGGAATTGTTAATTACACGGGTAACAGCGTTAACTATTATCTCAATCTTACCGGAGACAACACCGCTTTTTCCGGCACGTTTAACGTTACAAACGCAGGAACTAATACTTCGCTTTATTTTTCCGCCGCCAGCGCCAGCATTCCAAAGGCGACTCTGGTTATGGGGGATTTAACCTACGTCAGAACCAAGGTAGGTTCAGATGCAACCATTCAAATCGGCGCGCTGTCAGGAACAGGTTTTGTTCGCAACGACGAATCCTCTGGGCATACCATCACCTACCAGCTCGGCGGCGCCAATACAGACGCGACCTTCTCTGGTCAGATTATGAACACCTGGAGAAGCGATGTCAACAATTATCCTGTCGCTATCAGTAAAGTTGGGTCGGGAACGCAAACCTTTGCTGGCGCCAACACGTATACCGGAACAACAACCATCAGCGAAGGAACTCTTCGCCTTATTGGCAGCGGAACGCTCGGTTCTGCGACCAGCGACGTTACAGTTACATCACCCGCCGCCAATAAATGAGCGACGCTGGAATTCGCATACGAATCCGGGACGATTGATTTCAGCCGCAATATCAAAAGCAATTGGTATACTAAAGCGCAAAGCGGCGGCGAACAAACGGGGCGCCTTATTAAATCCGGCGCAGCAACGCTCAACCTGACGGGAAACATCAGCAGTACCGGATTTGAAACAACGGCTGGCGTAACAAATTTCGGAACAGCCGATTCTCCCAACGGAAACGCTCTTCGTCCGGGATATTTAAGCGTCGATAACGGCGCAACCGTCAATTATAACGGGACAGATTCCGGCTCCATGACTATTCTTGCCGGCGGCTATCCCTATGTTGGCAGAAAGGGAAACGGAGAACTCAATTTTAACAGCGGCAGCGTCAAAACAGAAACCAATGACGCCAATAAAGATTATTTAAAACTGTATATTGGCGGCGAAGCTCAGGGAGATACCGCTTCAACCGGTACGGTTAATATTCAAAGCGGCGTTACTTACGCCGCGGGAAAACAGGAAATTCAAGTCGGTTCCTGGGGAACGGGTAATCTGAATATTTACGGAACGATGACGTCAAGCGCTCTGCTTCGTCTTGCGGAACACTCCGGCGGTTCAAAGGGAACGATTACCGTCTACGATGGCGGCTCTCTGACGAGTAACACAAACCTGTTTGTCGGTTCCTACGGCGAGGGTCTTGTCGACGTTAAAAACGGCGGCAGCGTTACCGCGACGGGAAGCGTTACAATCGGATCCTACGGAGACGGCGCTATTCTCGTAGAAAGCGGCGGAAGTTTCGTTTCAACAGTCAATATTAAACTTGCAGAGCATACTACTAATTCTGGAACAATCACCGTTGAAGAAGGCGGTTATCTCAAAAGTTTGGATATTCAAGTCGGCGCTTGGGGAACTGGCGTTGTCAATAATTATGGAACAATTGAAGTAACAAGTACTGTTAAACTTGGTCGCGACGGAACCTCTGGCAGCGGTACGTTCAACGTCTACAAAGACGCGACACTTTCCGCCAACGAGATTTATCCTGGCGTTACGATGCCTGGTACGCTCAACGTTGCCGGCGGAACTGTAACAGCTACCGATATTGCAATGCACGGTCGCGGCGCTAACGCAACGGGAACTATATTAATTACTGATGGCGGATCGGTTACAGCTAATCTCCTCCAGTTTGGCAACGCTGGTTATCAATCATACGCGGTTGACACAACTCTCACGCTTGACGACGGAACGCTGTCTGTTGTAAATGTAAATTATCCACGCGACGGCGCTTATACGAACAAAGTAAACGCGACAGTCAACCTCGGCAAAGGAACAGTAATTACCGGAGCGGTTGACGGCGTTGATTCAATCTGGTGGGCGGGTGTCAACGTGAATTTAACATCCGAAGACGGGACGAACATTCAGGTTGACGATGGAAAGACCGTCCTCTTCCACAGCCCCATTGCTGGAATCGGCGGATTCGTCAAGACGGGCGAAGGGACGCTGGTTCTGAATGCAAACAATACGTACGCCGGCGATACAACCGTCGAAGCCGGTACGCTCAAGCTGACCGATAGCGGAACGTTCGGCTCCGGCGCTCTCACAGTTGCAGACGGCGCGATTGTCGATCTTTCCGAAATGACGTCAGACGATCCGATTTCGTTAGGCTCGCTGACGTTGAACGAAAACTCGACTTTGAAACTGACGCTCAACAAGTCCGGCGCCGACTGGACGTTATACTCTCCGTTCGATGTTGACGCCGCCGCTCTGAACGGCAATATCGATTTGCTGCTTACCGGAGATCAGCTAACTCTTGACGACGTTGGAATCCTCGGAACGTTCCTGACGTCCGATTCCGCCATTGCGGGGTCAATCGCGTCTATCAATCTGGACGAACTGAGCAACCTTCTTCCAGGCGATACGTATTTATATTACACAACCGGAGCCGGCGGAACGTTAGGACAACTCGCACTCGGCTACAACGGCGGCGGCGAAGGCGTTCCGGAACCGTCCACTTGGGCGCTGTTGGTTCTTGGCGTTGTCGTGCTGTTCTTGCGTAAGCGAGTTAGGAGTTAGGAGAGAGGAGTTAAAAACAGACGCGAAGCGTTCAACTAGAACTGCGTAGCTGTTCAATATTAATAGCACTGGGTTTCAACCCACGGAAGGAGTGATGAGTTACTCGAAGCGCTCCTCGCTGGTTATATACAGTATTAATTCTCTTTGGGATAAGGATAAGCTGTTTCGTAAAACAAAGATTCATAAAATAAAGATAATACCGTTATTTATCAATCATCATTATGAAAACTCAATTAAACAAGCAGTTCAATCGTTCGTCAGCACGTATTTTAACGCGCGGCAGAATTCCATTCTTTGCTTTTCTTGTCATTCTGGCTACAGGTTCGTTTGCACTGGCGGATGCAACCTATGACGACAACTCTATTCCGGCGGCTAACATCGTTACCGGCAGTTCTGGCGTCGGCAACGTAACCATCGACATTTCGGGAACAAAATCGTATGGCTATGTCATTTCCGGTAACGGAACGCTAACCAAAACCGGCTCTGGCGAACTGACGTTGACTAAACAAAACACTGTTTCCGGCGGCGTTACGGTTAATAACGGTACGTTGACTCTGACATATACCGGCGGAACGGGCGCTCTGCCTAAAGGAAGCGTTATTACGGTTAACGGATCAACCTCCGTTCTCCAAGGCAGCGGCACCATTTTGGGTTATGGGACGGGCGGCGCCGTTGGCAGACTCAATCTTAATAATGGCGGTTCAATAAACGTTACCTCCGGGCATATTACAATGGGTTGCGTTATTTATCTCAATGATGGCAAATTTACCACAGCCAACCCTACAGACCAGGGCGACGATTACGGCAACTATATTCTCGATAACGGCATTCACGTTACTGGTGGAACAAATAACGTAATTGACGCCAATCGAATTTCAATTCGTAATGACGGTCATGCTGAAAGCGGCGGTCTGTTCGATGTTGCAGAAAACGCCCAATTGACAGTCAAAGCCGTTATTTTCGACAGTCCAATTGATAGCAGTAAAAGACCCAACGTTGTGAAAAAGGGAAAAGGCGTTTTGGTATTTTCAGCCGCTAACACGTACTCAAAAAATACTTCTATTGAAGCGGGAACGATTCGCCTTACCGACAATGGAACGCTCGGCTCGGCAACAAGCGACATTACAGTAAAGTCTTCTGCCGAAGATATGTGGGCAACGCTGGAATTCGCCCAAACAGAGGGAACAGTCAATTTCAGCCGCAATATTAATAGTCTTTATTATTCAAATGCGGCATCCGGCGGAATAAACACAGGGCGTCTTATTAAATCCGGGGCGGCTACGCTCAACCTGACGAAAAACATTAGTAGTACTGGCGTCGAAACAACAGCGGGTACTATTAATTTTGGAACTGAAACAACGCCCAATGGAAACGCTCTTCGTCCGGGATATTTAAGCATCAGCAATTCCACCGTCAATTATTACGGCGGGACAAATGGAACGATGACGATTCTCGGCGGCGGTTATTCTTTCGTTGGGAAATCTGGCAACAGTACGCTCAATATCATCAGCGGCAAGGTCGGAACGGAAGCGACTGACGGCAACCTTCCCAATTTGAAACTGTATATTGGCGGTGAAACCAGCGCCAACAATAATACCATCGGCACAGTCAATATCAATGCCGGAACGACATACGCAGCCGGTCGTCAGGAAATTTTCGTCGGTTCCTGGGGAACGGGAAATATGAACGTCTACGGAACGATGACCTCAAACGCTCTGATTCGTTTGGCGGAACATACCGGTTCTTCCGGAGAGATTCATATTTACGACGGCGGTTCCTTAACCAACAGTAATCAATTGCACATTGGATCATACGGCGCCGGTACGGTTCAAATTGACAGCGGCGCTACGCTAAAGACAACCGGCACAGCGTTTCTTGGCGCTACTGCCAATACAACCACCGGAGTTGGAAGTATGACCGTCAAAGGAACGTATAACGCCAGCGGAGTTATAACTGTCGGTTCATACGGTTCTGGAGAAATAACTATCGAAAGCGGCGGAAGTCTTGTTTCCACAAACAACGTCAAACTTGCGGAGCATTCCAACCAGACAGGAACAATTATCGTTAAAAAAGGCGGTTATCTCAAAAGTTTGGATATTCAAGTCGGCGCTTGGGGAACTGGCATTGTCAATAATTATGGAACAATTGAAGTTACAGACACCGTAAAACTTGGACGCGACGGAGCCTCTGGCAGCGGTACGTTCAACGTCTACAAAGACGCGACACTTTCCGCCAACGAGATTT
>JAZUMX010000848.1:0-4048 GCA_045603865.1 Thermoguttaceae bacterium | reverse complement strand
TTCCAGCCGTACGCTTCAAAGCGTTTGGCGACGTCTTCCGTAAAGGCGAGTTTGGTTGAACCTTCAATCGTAATGCCGTTGTCGTCGTAAATCCAGCACAGGTTAGACAGCTTCAGCTGAGCCGCCAGAGATGCCGCTTCGCTGGAAATGCCTTCCATCATGTCGCCGTCGCCGCACAGAGCGTAGACGTTTGAGGAAAAGAGGGCTTTGTCGAATCGAGTCGCCAGCCAGTCGGACGCAATCGCCATGCCGACGCTGGTCGCAACGCCCTGTCCCAGCGGTCCGGTTGTAACTTCCACGCCGGAGGTGTGACGGTATTCTGGATGCCCGGCGCAGCGGGAACCCCATTGACGAAACGCCTTCAAATCGTCCAATGTAACGGCTTTTTCGCCGGTTGGAACGCCGTTGGCGTCAAGCTGATCGACTTCGCACAGATGCAACAGCGCGTATTGCAGGGTTGAAGCGTGCCCAATCGAGAGGACGAATTTATCGCGCCCCAGCCAAAGCGGATGGGCGGGATCGTACTTCATGCGTTCGTTATAAAGCAGGTACGCGACCGGAGCCATCGCCATGGGCGTGCCGGGATGTCCGCTGTTAGCCGCCTGAACGGCGTCCATCGCCAACGTGCGAATTGTATTCAAAGCTAAGGTTTCTGACATGGTAAGCAGTTTGTGGTAAGTGGTAAGGATTGACAGACTATTCAGAAAGCGGAACCCGCTTCCCGCTTTTCAATTTGTCGTCTTGAACTGACTATATATTATATTAATAATATAGAAATATTATCCGGGAAGAAACCGTTTTGTCAAGGAGGGGGCAGAGAAGGCAATAGGCAGTAGGCAGTAGGCAATAGTTTTTAAATCTATTGCTTCATTATTCCTTCATGTTCGTCGTATAAATCAAAGAAGACTTCGCGAAGGTTGCCGTTGTGTTTTGTCAGAAGGGATTCCAGATTTTCGGGCGGTTCAGATCCGGTAAGAGTTCGAACCAGATTTTGGGCAGATTCGAGGTCAACGCTCGTTTCCAGCAGAGTTGGCAGACCAAACGAGACGTGCGACGTCGTCAGCAGACCAATTTTGCGCCAGAGGGTTGAATGGATAATCTTAAATCGCCGCCAGAACGGGAGCTGTTCAAAACCGTCGAGAATCAAAATGGAACCAGGCTGCAGCGTTAGCAGATTACCTAACTCGCTCTTGTCAAACGAGTGAAGCGTAATTAGATGAACGTCCAGACCGCGGGCAGCGAGTTCTTTTTGAAAGGCAATAACAAACGTGGACTTGCCCGTTCCATGCGGTCCGACAACCTGACCGCGCCGACCGTTGGATAAAAAACAATCCGCATAGTACGTCATCGACTTTCCGGGAGCGCACTGATACGCTATCGCTCCCGGACGGATAAACTTTGTACTAAACGGATTGCTTGACATGGCGGTTTCGCCTGATTAGTTATTGGTTAACAGTTTCTTTTTCTCAAAAATCAACGTCGTCGTCCTGGATATCGACATTTTCTCCAATGTCGTAGTTATCGTCTTCAACATTGGCTTTATCTTCTTCAACGTTAACGTCTTCATCAACATTGGCATTGTCTTCAACGTCGACGTCTTCGTCAGCATTGACGTCTTCTTCAACGTCAACGTCCTCGTCAGCATTGGCGTCTTCTTCAATGTCAACGTCCTCGTCAGCATTGACATCTTCTTCAACGTCAACGTCTTCGTCAGCATTGACATCTTCTTCAACGTCAACGTCGTCGTCAGCATTGGCGTCTTCTTCAACGTCGACCTCCTCGTCAGCATTGACGTCTTCTTCAACGTCGACATCGTCTTCTTCAACTTCTTCGATGTCTTCTTCGGTTGCTGTTAATTCGCCATACTTATCTGTCAACGTTTCAATCAGAACGTCGTTACGAGCGTCAATTGAGAAGACTTTTCCATCAGGACCAACCATAAACATGCAGGGCAGGGCTACAATGCCAAAGTAATCGCTGATACAAACATTGTCAACCAGGGCGTCCTTTTCCCACAGGTTAATCCACGGGAATTTGTGTTTTTTAACGAACGAGGCGACCTGTTTTTTGTCCTGATCCAAAGCGATGCAGACAATTTCAAATCCTTTATCTTTGTAAGACGGATAGGCGAGCTTCAAGTATTTGAATTCGTCCATACAGGGAGGAACGCCCGGCGACCAGAAGTAAACCAAAACGGTTTTGTCTTTCAGGTCAGCCATGTTGAAGTCTTTGCCGTCGACGGTTTTGCCGGTAAGCGGCAGTTCTTTCCCCTTGAGAGTAAGACGCTTGGCGGAACCGCGCATTGTATTGACAATTTTCTGAACGCTTTCGTCTTGAATCTTTTCAAACAGCGAGGCGTATTTTTCATAGCGAGCGGCAGCGGCGTCTGCGTCAAATACTTCTTCGGTAAAAGCGGTTTGGAAAGCGATTGCCGCCACTTTCAGATTGGCTTTAGCGCCGTAGTCTGCAATCATGTTGTCAATTGCTTTGGCGGTTTTATCAAACTTGGCTTTATCATTTTGAGCAACCGATTCTGACAGCGCGCTGGCGAGCTTGCCCATGAAAATGTCTTCAACCATTTCACCCAAACCCGCTTCTTTGATTTCAGCAATAACCGCTTCAAAATCTGCCGAGTTGTCTACGCCTTTGAGCTGTCCGAGTCCTTTGACGCAAATAAGTTTAATCAGGTACAGACGCTGAAGTTTTTCTTTGTTTTCTGCAGGCGTCTTTTTAATGGTTTGAGTTGTTTGCTCGATAATCTTTTCGATTTCAGAAAAATCGTTTGTCGCTTTGGCGTCCTGGAACGTCAGAGTAATCAATCCCATGACAATTTCGTCTGCAATTTGAGACTGTCCGACTTTTTCGAGCTGACCCGGCATGGAGTACAGTTGAACTTTAGCGTCTTTGTTTCCAGCCTTGATAAGAATCTGCAGACTCTTGATTTTGACGGCGACAGCGCGCTGAATCTGTTCAGCCGTAGCGTCTTTATGTTCAATAACCTTGTCCGCCGCCGCGACCTGAGCGTTGCACAGTTTGGTGTAATGAGCAATCATTTCTTCCCGAGACTGGTCGTGAGGACGTTCAACAAGCATGAGCTTTCCGATAAACGCCAGATATTCTGCCGGCGTTCCGTTTTCCGGGACGGGATACGCTTCAGATTCGGCGCTTTCCTCTGCAACAGCTTCTTCGACGCTTTCTTCCGCTTCTGTTTCTTCAGCGGGAACATCATCGGCAGTCTGTTCTGCGTTTTCAACAGCAGGCGCGTCGTCGTCGGTCAGGGCAGGGGCGTCGTCTGCAAAGCAGGACGTCATGAACAGGGTCATAGCCAAAAAGGCGGCTATATTCATTAATGTACAACGCATGGTTCTCTCCTTGTGGCGGTGTGGTGAAAAATTATCAATTAGCAATGAGCAATTAGCAATTAACGCAAGCATCTCATTAATTGCTCTTTTATTATATAATATCAGAAAATACTCGATTTGACAAGAGGAATTTTGACGCTTGTCTATTTTACCACTGGCAGATCGTCCCATTCGGTCGTGTATCGGGGGGACGTGTTTTGCTGGACGGATTTCCAGGAATCGTCTAAAAGCTGAGTTCCCGTTATGACAGAGCTGCGACCGAATTTCTCGTTGAGCCGGTCGAGAGTTTTCATCAGTCCGGCGCGGCGTTCCAGTTCCTCCGGATCGTCGAAAAAGGTTAGCTGAGCGCTGTTGACGGCGGCGGAGGACAAGTCAATAAGAATAATTCCCGCTTTCTGATAGGCGTAGTTGGGCTGAAAGATTTTGGCAAGACCGTCAAGAGCCGCCTGAGTCAGTAAAAGCGTGTCGCTGGTGGGGCGTCCAAGCGGAACGACGGTTGAGGCAGAGTATTGTGCGACCGGTCGAAACGGACTGGTGCGAATATAGACGTCCACGGCGCGGGCGACTTGCCCCTGTTCCCGGAGCTTTTCCGCCGCGCGGGAAACGAACGTCGATATTGCGGAAGAAAGGGCGTCGAACTCGTACCGCGGCTTGCCGAACGAACGGGACGTCTGAATGCTTTTCGC
>JAZUMX010000847.1:0-7869 GCA_045603865.1 Thermoguttaceae bacterium | reverse complement strand
GGTTCCTGATTGGACGTGGGTATCTTCGAATCCCGCTCGTTTGGAAGCAAAACCTTGTCCACTTCCCCGTGCGGGTACGCACCGAACTTTTTCGTCGAACGGAACCCACAGCCCCGTCTGTTTGACGTATTCCCGATAGCGTTTGCAAATTGTAACGTGAGCCTGAACGTTGTCGGAACCGTCGAAAAAGATGTAACGCAATTTTCTAGCGCACCCTAAAGAGCCTTTTTGCGCTTCCCAAACCGCGCCAGCCGCCAAAAGACCGGCGCCGTTCGCGTTACAGGGCTTAACTTCCAGCCGGGCGTCGTCAGGCGTTTCGTAAATCGCCATGTACGCGCTTCCGCTCAAAGCCGGGGTTTTAACAACGTCTTCCATCACGCCCCAAAACGCCATGCAGATCCCGTGTCCGCCGTACGTAATCAAACTAAAGTGAATGTTCGGCTCCTCAACGGGGTAGGAAATCCCCTCGTTCATCGGGACGATAATTCTGTCGCCTGACTTGGGTTGGAACGGATACGGGTATGCCAGATTATCAAACGGCTGAGACTTGTCCGCAGCATCGAGGGTAAAGAGGATTTCAGGCTTGTTTTCGTCGATTTCAAAGGTACAGGATACAACATTCTGAGAGTTTGTCAGAAGGTCAAAGGCGATCGTCCGCGGACCGGTTTGACGCGGGCGAAGAATCCAAAGTCGGGCGTTGACCGAGTTCTGGCGCCAAACCCGCCCCGAGCGTTTGTCGGTAACGTCCAGCGCGCCGTTGAGCGTATGGAACTCGCCTCGAATCGCTGCGTTTTCTATGGTGAGAATCTTGTCTTCTGTCGGCAAATTCAAGCGGCCGATTCTCTTTGCGGTGTAGTTGGCAAACCAGTACGAACCGGGACCGTGACCAATAAATCGCGGTTGAATAGCTGTAACGCCGCGCTCCACGATGAATCGAGACGTCAAATGCATCCAACCGCTGGTTTGAGTTGTCGCCTTTTCGCCGTAACTCCAACGGGCGACTTCGTTTTTGTTATAGGTAACAACGCTGATCTTGGCGGTTCCCTCGCCCTTGACTTTGACGTCGCAGGCGATCTCCCAGACCTCGCTGACCTGAACGGGAATCGGCTTTGACGTAGGCGTTATCGCCCAGTCGTTGACGCCGGTATAGTCCACCCGCCGGGTTGGAGCGCCGTTTAGAAGTTCGGAGAAATCCTCAGACAGCGTCGCGGCGCCGGCGTCGCGTCCCCAGCAGCTTGCCTGACCCATCGTCCAGGAATCGGGAGCGTCAAACTCGTTGGAAAATACCGTCTCGCTGACAGCCAGCGCCGACAGGAACGCCAATAACAGGGATATTTGTTTCATGGTTCAAAATCCTTTGTAAATGAAAAACAAATTCGGTTAATTGTATTTTGAAGATAGCTTTAGTGTATCCCAATCAAAAGAAAAAATCAAGAAGGCGGCAAAAATTTTCGTCTGTGGGGGTTGCATATACGAATTGTGTATTTATAATAGGAGTATTATAAATTTGGGAAACGAAAACGAAGCTTTTTGTAATCATACGCTTCCCCCCAAAAAATTTTATCCTTCAAACGTCCTTTGCTCCAACCATATAATCATGACAACCAACGCCTCAGACTTAAACAACCCTACCAATGCACAAACTCCTGATTCTGACGGTTTTTTAAATGAACCGCCATACTGCTTTGGTTGGACAACAAACGACAAGGGCGTTAAAGTCCCCGTTTTTCCATACGTTATTTCCATCCTTGGGCATTTGAATCTGAAAAAGCTGGGCGTTCCCGACGATAAGATTGAAAGTTCAACGATATTAATGAAAAATACGCTGGCGATGTATTTGGAACAGGTTATCAAACGATGGGAAAAAAGACATTTCTGGGAAAAGAAGCTCGATTTTCCGTTGATTATTCTGTTTAACATTGCTGATAAAATCGGAGAACTGATTACAGACATCGTCGAAAAACTTCAGGAAAAGTATCCTTTTGTACGATTAATTGCCGTCCTCCCGCTGCCTAAAAACGAGTTTATTAATCAGCTTAAAACCGATGGGGAAACTAATGAGAATATCAAAGCGTTTATTAAACGCTATGACGGTTTTAATAAAAACGAAAACGGCAAGAATCAAAAATATATATGGGAACTGTCAGAACGTGAAATGCCGCACATTGCGAAGCAAACCACGATGAAAATTTGGCGCATGTTCAATGAATTTGTTGCGCAGCATTCCCATTTGATGATTGTCTTTTGGCAAGGGGAAAAAGACCTCTGGAAAGATCAGGACGACAGTTTGACCTGGGCGGTTCGATATAAACTCGAAGGCTATCCCGGTCTGTCGCGAAATGAACAAACGGATTTGATAACATACCCTGCTACGGGACCGGTCCTGCATATTCAAACGGACGCGGAAACTCTCCAAAAGTCAGAGGAATTTTTGCCAGTTCGGTATTATTCAGACCGTGCAAAGATTACTGAAGAAATTGACAGAAAACGAGTTTTAATTATATCAGATCAAAAGTTTTGGGACTTGGAAAAACTTCGTCATACGTGGTTGGGAAAGAAATTCTCTGATATTGGGAACCGTCCTGAGATTAACAACAATTTCAAAATCTTAAAAAAGCTCAATTACGCCTGTCAATACAAAAAAGCCCGTCAAGAGAAAGAACCGTTAAACAATCCGCGTCTACGTTCATACATTGAAGATTATATTACTAAAAGATACAAACAAAGCAACAAGCCGATTGATAAATCCGAAATACCGGAAACCGACAAGCCCACAGGACAGCTTATCGCTTATTATAGCATCGTAAAACAGATTGCAGAATTTTATAAGAGAAAGACCTATGGATTAATCAATATGTTTTGCTCGTTTTTTTTAATCCTGTTGGTTTTCAATGCGGCGCTGCTTTTCCTCAACGATATCTGTATAATGGGATTTGGCGTCAATATTTTCCATTTGTGCCATTATTATATAGCTCAATGGATTCCCAATCAAAATCTGCCTTTTGAAGGTTTTAGCTGGGAACAGTTCACCGGTTCGATTCAACAATTTTTACCTCCAATCGCGCCAGATGACGATTTGAACGTTTCAATAGAGTCACAGGGAGTAAACGTCTCCCGTATTATTGGAGCTTTTCTGCTATTCAGTCTTGCAGTTTTCCTGAGTATAATTATGATCATTCATTGCTGCTGCATTTATGCTATAAATGCATGGCATTATAAATATCATCAATTTAGAACGCTGGCAGACTGTTTGCAAGTGCAGATTTTTTGGAAAATCGCCAATATGGACTATAGCGTCAGCGCCAATTTCCGTTCTCATCAAATCCCGGCAGTGGATTGGCTTTTAATGGCTCTCAACGGGCTTAATGTAACAATTCCAAGCAGTGAACGAATTGAATCAACCTCAAAACTCAAGGAACGATTGCGAATGCTGGATACTATTTGGATTGAAGACAACATTCACATGTTCAACAGGATTTTCAAAACAAAGCTGTTCAGTTTTAGCTGGAGCGCTCTTTCCCTGTTTTCAAGGGTAACGATATTTTTGTATATTTCTGTCATTCCTTTTTTAATTACATTCTTTGTTGACGACATTGGCGTCAACTCTATTTGCGGAATTTCAATAGAAGGATCGACTTTTAAGGATTCCGTTATCGCAGCCTTTATCGTAACAACTTCCCTCTGGGGTTTGTTTATACTTTATCTTTTTTTCAAATTCATTTTGAAAATGTTAGAAAAACATTTACAGTGGGCGGAAAAGTATTACGATGGATTCAAAGGCTTTTTGGGCAATATTTATCGAAGAATCAAACAAAAGGATTATTCAAAACACTACTTCCTTGCTCCATTAATCTCAAAATTAATTCAAATTTTTATTATAGGCGTTGTCTGTTTTGGAGCTATTTTTGAACTTTACAGATTAAATTTGATATATGCAGCCGTTCAAAATCCATCTTTTAAACACATGTACAACCCGGCGATGGCAACTCGTTTGGTAATTCAAATTTGTATCTCAGGCATTGCTGTCTGGTGGTTATACAAACGAATGGGGCTGTTTTCCAAATCTCGCCGCAGAATCGAAAAGCTGTATTATCCTTTTTCAATGGCAGATTATTCAATTGACACATTGCTGGAAGATGAAATGGCCTTTGAAAACATTAATTCCGGTATGTGGGAAAAGATATCTTCCTGGTTAGGCGTTTCCTCTAATTCAAATAATCAAAACTCCCAGGGCGCATCTGACGACGAGGCGAAAAAAGTCGAACTCTGTCAACAGGTTCTTCTTGAGCTTGGACAGGAGGTTTTGGCTAAACGCGCCGAGTGGCTGCTTGCTGTTACAGACAGAAACTTGAAGTCGCCTAAATAACGCGAAGAAACCGGAGCGGGAATGGTCGAACGGAGGCGTATTCCCCGCTCCGCATTTTCAATTCAATCACGCGCACCAAAATTCTGCGGCGAATTCCCCATCCCTGCAACCGTCCGTCAATTCTTCAAAAGAACCGGGGCGGCAGTCGCGTCCCCAGCATCTCGTCTGTCCCATCGAACAGATATCGGAAGGCGTCTAACCCGTTGGAAAATATCGTCTTGCGAAGTCGTCAGAGTTAACATAACCGTCAATAACAAGGATATTCGTTCCACGATGCATAGCTCTTCGTCGGTTTACGAAAATTCTATCCAAATATCTGATCAAAGCGCCAAAAAATTTTTGTCCCGGGGGGTTGCATAGAAAAAATGGGTTATTTATAATAGAAATATATAGTCGATTTGGGAAACGATAAAGATGCAGTTCTTATAATCCTCCAGGTCCCCAATATTTACATACAATTTTTACCACAACTATTTAATCATGACAACCAACGCCTCTGACGTAAACAGCTCTACCAATACGCAAACTTCTGATTTCGACGGTTTTATTAACGAACTGCCGTACAATTTCTGTTGGAGGACAAATAGCAAGGGCGTTAAAACCCCCGTTTTCCCGTACGTTATCTCAATTCAGGGACCTAAAAGTTTAAAGGCAAGCGAGGAAAAGACGCTTAGATCGTATCTGGAAGCTATAATTAAATATTGGGAATGGAAAAAAGAAGTTCCAATAATAATTTTAGCAGATAAGTCAGGCAGAGCAGGTGAAATAACTGCTGAAACGATTGACTTTTTTAAAAATCGGGCAGCAAAAAGAATCCGTCAGAAAGGCGCCAATCAATCATTTTATGTAAGATTTCAAGATCAAACGGAATTGATTTCACAACTTCAAAAAGAATCAGCCAACAATACGAGTTCATCAAATCCAAGCGGCATTAACGCTCATTTAACAATTGTTTTCTGGCAAAGAGAAAACAATGAAGACCCTAAAAAGAGCAATATTGACGCGATTAAAGATTATCTTCGCACTTTGAATCACAGGTTTAATGAACATACGTTGAATTCCATATTGCAAATTCAACCTGAAAGTCCAGATACTCAAAATAACAATTCTTATTTACCGGTGTATTTTTACAATAGTCGAAACAACTCTAAAAATAAAGTTAAATCTCCTTCCAGGTTAATTAAAACCCTTTTCATTAAAAATGACCTGGACAATCTTAAAATTATTAACAACGTTAACGAGGAATTTAAAGTAGACCTGGAAGACATTGATGAACATTATCATTATTTGGATGACAACTCTACCAAACAACTGTTCAGAATATCCAATTATTATCATCAGTTAGCGGATCATTGCAAGAAAAATATGAAGCTTAATACTAACTATTTTTGCTTTGCTTTTTTACTGATTTCTATATGCAACGCTTTAATCGTTTACACCAACAGCGCCTGTCTCAACAGTTTTGGAGCGAGCGTTTTCCAATTGGCGCGTTACTGCGCCACGGGAGACAATGACAATGCTTTTTGCGATAAAGTATTAGCAAACAAATATAATCCGATTAAAATCCAAACCACCATATCTAACGATGTAATCAAATCAAAAATTGAAAAGTTAAAAAAGACCTATATCTCTTTTTATTTTTTCAGAATATCCAAAGCATATTTCGTTTGTACCGTTTTCTGGATTTTAATAATCGCTTTGTTACCGCCGTTGGTTATTATTATTAGATGTATCATTGTACACTATTGGAATTTTTGGCATAAAAAGTATCATCACTGTCGAACTTTATCTGACTGTTTAAAGATTCTGTCATATCTGAAATTCACTGGAATAAAAGATCATGTTTGCAAAGACACTCTTCTGTCAAAACAGGGTCCTGGTTGGTTAACAGCAGCTGCAATTGGAGTTTATGCATCAATTCCATTTGATTACCCCTGCCCTGCGGATAACGATCCGGAAGAATACAAAAATCGCATAGAGTTTCTGAACAAAAGCTGGATTATAAAGATCGCTGACAAATATCGTCAGCGAATCAACAAATCAGGATGGAGCGCACTGGAATTCATTTCCAGAGTCGGCGTTTTACTCTGGTCTGTTGTAACGGTCTTCTTCCTTATGCTTTTCATTCTTTCTCATAATTGCAGCGGCGGGTTCCTTTGGATCAGTTTTCTGGCTTCGGCTGCTACCATTCTCTTTTTCTTAATATGCGGACTGTTCTATTACTGGTCTCTCTCCTGGGCCAGACTAAATAACATTATTCAAAGATTGAGTCGATGGTTTCGAAAATTCGACTGGGTCAAAATCATATTGTTCGGTTATATTATTTTGAGTTGCTTTGGCTGGTTTTTCGAATCTCACAGATTAAGCAAACTCTGTACGCAATCGCAAATCGTCTGCTTGAGTAAAGACTGTATCTTCTCGTTTATAAGCCAAGTGAGCATAAGCGAAGAGTTCATTTTAATACGAAATTTGGTCATTTCTTTCATATTAATCGCGTTTGCATTCCTGAGAATGGAAATGTTTGACAAAGAACGTAAAATCATATTCCAGCTTCGTTATTCATTTAAAAATGCACACGCCAATATTAATAATTTATTATTCCTTGAGCAAAACAATCCGAATCAGCTGCGGGAAATGACCAAAAAACGCGATTCGTATTATTCAGGCATTATTTACAGAATCAATGATTGTATGATACAGGACTCTGATATCACATCAATCCTTGAAAGCATTAAATTTCAAATACAATCGCTGCCGACGACGACGACAACGACGACGGCGCCTGTCAAGAATTCCAATGATTCTTCCTTCAAAAAAGCCTGGAATTACATATGGTCCCATATTCCTTTTTTTGGAAGATCCAAAGAGCAAAAAACGGAAATTCAGCAAACCACGGAAGTTCAGCAAATGGCAGCAATTCCGGATGAATATCTTAAAGTAATTGAAAACATACTTGATCAATTGCGTAAAAACAAGGTGAAGAAACTGAAGGAATTAAAAGAAAATGAAAGAAACAATCCAAAGGTTCCAATGGATGCCGTCCTTAAAGAATGTCAAAACATTCTTTTAAGACTTGGCGATGAATATTTGACAAAACGCATCGACTGGCTGCTTGATGTTAAAGATCGAGACTTAAAACCGCCAAAATAACGTAGATATAATTACGCAATCATAATCCAGCTTATATAAACCACACCCCTTAACCCTACGGAGAATTTCCCATGCCTACAACACGCCGTCAATTCCTTAAAGGAACAGCTGCCGCCGCGGCAGTCGCGTCCACGTTTACCATCCCCGCCGTTCATGCGGCTGAAAACAACACCATTCACGTCGGCATTGTCGGCTGCGGAAGCCGCGGTTCCGGCGCCCTTCTCCAGGCGTTAAGCACAGAAGGACCCGTTGAGCTGGTTTCCATGGCGGACGCGTTCGAGTTCAAAACGGAACGTCTGCTTCAGCGCGTAAAAGACGCTCGACCTGACAGACTGAAAAACAACGACCCCAAC
>JAZUMX010000846.1:0-2105 GCA_045603865.1 Thermoguttaceae bacterium | reverse complement strand
CCCGTCGATTGTCGGCGCGCTCTTCCTGCTGGGCGGAATGGTCGCCAGCGTCGCCCTGTTCCCGCAAAATGCGCTCATGGCAATTGAACGCGCTGCGGCGCTGAACATCATGCTGGCTCTGACCGCCGGGTCGCTGGCGCTGCTGGCGGTTATGATCGTCTTTTTCGTCTTCCCGAAACCGCAGACGCTCACCCCGCAGTTTTCGCTCTGTCTGCTCTTTATCGCCTTTGCAGCGTTTGCCTGCAGCGAGTTCATTCGAGAAGCGGCGCGAAAGCCCTATATCGTCGACGGGCAGATTTTAGGCAACCAGATTGCCGTTTCTCAAATTGCCGACTGCCAGAAAAACGGCTTTTTGTCTCAGGGCGTCTGGACGAGCAAGTACATGCAGACGAAAGACGCCAATCCCGGCTTGGCTTTGTTCATGCACCACTGCAACGACTGCCACGCCTCGGAAATGGGGCTTTCCGCGATGAGTTTGCTGACCTACGGCGAAACCAAAGAGCAGATTGCCGAAAAGATCAAACATCTCAACAAGCCCAACGTCTCTATGCCGCCGTGGTGCGGAACGGACGAAGAAGCCGACCAGCTGGCGGAATACCTCGTTTCGATTCAGAGAAAAGAGGGGGAGAAGTAAGTCAGGGGAAAGGGAATAGGGAGTAGGGAATAGTTTTTAAAGTATTAACTATTCCCTATTTCTCTTTCTCCATTTTCCCTTCTCTGTCTCTTCTTCCCTATTTCCTCGCCGCCCCGCCCCCTTTATTTAAAAAATATTTCGTTTATAATAGATAAGTACCGGATTGGAATATTGGAAGCCAGTCTTAGCGTACATAACATGAAGTTTTTTTATTTCTTGCCAAAATGAGTAAATTTGTTTTTATAACGGGCGGAGTTGTTTCGTCGTTGGGTAAAGGGTTGACGTCAGCCAGTATTGGGCTTTTGCTCAAAAGCCGGGGCTTGAGCGTCGAGATGCTGAAGATGGATCCGTATATTAACGTCGATCCCGGCACCATGAACCCGTTTCAGCACGGCGAAGTTTTTGTAACCGACGATGGCGCGGAAACCGACCTCGACCTGGGGCATTACGAACGATTCGTCAACCAGCCGATGGGGCAACGCAACAACTTCACAACCGGGGCGATTTACTCTAAAATTATCGAGCAGGAACGCCGGGGCGATTTCAACGGCGCGACAGTTCAGGTTGTCCCGCACGTTACCAACGAAATCAAGAAAAAGTGGCTCAATCTGGAACGCGAAGACGTCGACGTCATTCTAATTGAATTGGGCGGCACAGTCGGCGACATCGAAGGCTTGCCCTTCCTCGAAGCGATTCGTCAGTTCCATCTGGAACGCGACCCGGAAGACGTCATGTTTATTCACATGGCGTTGATTCCGTACCTGCGGGCGTCTGGCGAAATCAAAACGAAACCGACTCAGCACTCCGTTCAGAAATTGCGCGAGCTGGCTGTTCAGCCCGACATGATTATCTGCCGAACGACTCAGCATATTGACGACGACGTCCGGAAAAAGATCGCCTTGTTCTGCAGCGTTCGCCCGCAAAACGTTATTATCGAACAGGACGTTCCCAACACGATTTACGAAGTCCCGCTGATGCTGCGTCAGCAGGGGACGGACGACATTATCTGCAAGCGTTTGCACCTGGTTGACCGCGAGCCGGATTTGTCTCAATGGCAAGCCATGATCGACCGCGTCGTCAACCCGGAAAAGACGGTGAAAATCGCCGTTGTCGGGAAGTACATTACGCTGACGGACAGCTACAAGTCGATTTACGAAGCCCTCATGCACGCCGGCGCCGCGTTCCATGCGAAGGTGGACATCCTCAAGGTGGAAGCGGAAGAAATCGAAGAGAAGGGCGCGGACGCTGTTTTACAGGGCGTTCAGGGCGTTCTCACTCCAGGCGGATTTGGCTTGCGCGGAGCGGAAGGCAAGATGGCGGCGATTCAATGGGCGCGGGAAAACAAAATCCCGTTCCTCGGAATCTGCTATGGGCTCCAGTGCGCCGTGATTGAATTTGCGCGGCACGTCTGCGGTCTGCCCAACCCGTACAGCATCGAATGGAAAACCGACACCGATATTTTCGAGGGCAA
>JAZUMX010000845.1:0-2075 GCA_045603865.1 Thermoguttaceae bacterium | reverse complement strand
GGAATGTGGAACTCGCATGACTTGCGCCCCGATTGCAGCTCTGTTTACCGCTCGCAGCACAGACAAATACCCGGCGTTTACGTTTATTGCCATGAACGTCTGGATTGATCCGGCAAGAGCCGCGTCTGAGCTGTCCGTTTTGAATCAAACGTTCTCCATGCTTCAAGACTTTATTCGCGGGGAAGACGACATCGTTATTTTGGGCGATTTTGGCGCCAATATCAACTACGTCCCGGAAATTGCCAGAAATCCCAAACTGAGATGGACGATTACCAATCCGGTTCTCAATTATTATAATCAAAGCGTTAACAGCAACATTCTGTTTTACAATAACTCGTGTACCGAATTCCAGAACAAGTCGGGGTCGTTTGCTGTAGAAAAACTGACCGGTTTGACTGGTCCTCAGCTTCGCTCGTTCATGCCGAATCAGCCGGTTTGGAGCGCTTTCATTGTCCGGGAAGCCAAAAATAAATAGAGATTGGCGTACGATTATTATGTGACAATCAAACCGGGGCGGCTGGACGATGCAAAAGCCGTCCCGGTTTTTTATTCAACTGTTACACGACTGTTTTTCATACCCGAACGATCCGGTTTGACAGCGTCCCGACGCCTTCGATTTCAATCTCAATAACGTCGCCGTCACACAGAAAGACGGGCGGATTTCTGCTGTAGCCGATTCCGGGAGGCGAGCCGGTGAAAATCAGGTCGCCCGGCTTGAGCGTAATCCCCTGGCTGATATGCGAAATAATCCGGGGAACGGAAAAGATGAAGTTCTTCGTGTTCGAGTCCTGCATGACTTGTCCGTTGAGAATGGATCGAATTGCCAGCGCCTGTGGGTCGGGGATTTCATCTTTTGTAACAATCCAAGGGCCGACGGGTGCGAACGAGTCAAACGATTTCCCTAAAAACCATTGCTTGCCCGGGCAGCCCATCTGCCAGTCGCGCGCCGTCAGATCGTTTCCGCAGCAATAGCCGGCAACGATATCCATTGCCTGCGATTCCGAAAGACGTTTTCCCTCTTTCCCGATAACGACGACCAGTTCCGCTTCAAAGTCCGGCTGAGACGTTGTAACAGGAATGGCGACCTCGGCTTTGTGCGCCGTCAGAGCGTTGAGCGCTTTGTTGAAAATAACGGGACGCTTGGGCATCTCCCAGTTTTCGCATTCCTTGACGTGGTCAGCGTAGTTCAAGCCGACGCAGAGAATCTTTTCCGCGTTCGGACAGACCGGAGCTGGGCAGTACGCGTCCAGCGGAATAAGAGAGCAGGGCGCAATGCGGTCAACGAATTCCTGCGCTTTTGCGATTCCGTCCTCGCCCAGCGCGAGAAAACGCTCAATCGTCTCTGGAAACGCGGCGTCTGCGGAGGGCAGGTCAGCCGCGAACGTTATACCGTCCCTTTGAACGACCGCGCCGTAACTGATTCTGTCATTAATATAATAGGATGCAAGTTTCATGGCAATCTCCTTTCTGATGATAATTATATACAAATTCAACTCAAATGCAAGCGGTTCTACCGGCACGCGGCAGTCTTCTGCCGGCGGCGAGGCGCCGCTCCCGATCCGCGCTACCGCGCGAGACGTATTATAACCGCTCCCGTTGGTCGCTTGCGGCGGAAGCTTCCGAAAGTCTTCTGAACGTGGAAAGCCGCTCCGACCTGCTGGTTCGCGGACGTGTCGTCCGCCGAAGCTTCTCCCAAAAAAATTTTTAAAATTTCTCAAAAAAAGTCCTTTCCCCCCATTGAACTATTTTCATTTTCTGCTATACTTCCCCCTTGTCAGTCGAATGAACGGGTTTTACCCTCTTCGACGGCAAAATGTTCATTGAAAATTTGGTTAGGTAGATAGGCATCTGTAGAATATCAAGCGCAAGCTTGGTAATCTACGATACAATTTCAAGATAGTTGCAAATGCAACGAATCAGAAATGTGCTGATTTTATAACATTTTGTAAATCGAACGAATAGTTCGAGATACGAGCGACGAGAAGGAATTAAGTTCTCTACACGAGAGAGTTTAATTCATGTGATCAAGTTACTAAGAGCGCATGGAGGATGTCTTGGCATCAGAAGGCGATGAA